>JBAUUM010000464.1:0-19395 GCA_049582705.1 Actinocatenispora sp. | reverse complement strand
GGCAGCGGTGTTCGGCCTGGCCCGAAAGAGCTCGGAGCCTCGACGCCATCCCGGGAGACTCGACACATGCCGCCGTGATCGCACGGCCGGAGCGAACCCGAGGAAGGAAGGTACGCATGAGGCTGAGAACCGTGGCCTGCGCGTTGCTGGCGGCGCCGGCGCTGCTGATGGCGATCGTCTCGCCGGCCCACGCGGACGGTGGCGGCCCGACGCCCGCCGCACAGCGGGGCACGGTACTGACCGTCAAGGCCGTCGACGGTCAGAACCGTGACGTGGTCATGCAGCCGCACTACAGCCTGGAGGTCCTCCAGAGCCAGGCCTTCAAAGAGTGCCTCGCCGACGCCCTGATTCCGGCCTTGACGAACTGCGACCGCACCAACATCGGTCAGCAGTGGATCGTCAGCGGCTTCGGCGGCGGGTGGTACCGCATCCAGAACAACAACACCAAGAGCTGCCTCGACGAGAGTTCGGCCGGGCTGCGGATGATCAAGCCCTGCTGGCCGGGGGACGACGCGCGGTCCGTCTACCAGAAGTGGGCCTTCTCCGGCTTCGGCGACGGAACCAACCGGCTCCAGAACGCGTGGAAGCACCACTGCCTGAGTGACTCCGGCAGCGGGCGGCCCACGATGAGCACGACCTGTTTCAGCCATCTCGATCCGCCGGCCTCGCAGCGCCACCAGAGCTGGAAGAACATCATGTAGGAGCGCGACGACCGGTCGGTCCGCTTCGGACAGAGCGGTACGCCGAGGACGGCCCCGGGCCCGGCAGGATGCCTGGTCCGGGGCCGTTGTGCGTACTGGGGCGCCGGCGGGCGTCGCGGTACGAGGCAGTGGGCACCTCAGGTCAGGTGCGGCCACCCGGCCGTCATGGCGAGGACCCGGCGGCTCACGTCCTCGACGGAGCATCCGTCGGTGTCGACCCACAGGTCGCCGAGCCGGGCCCGGTGGAGGTCGTCGGCGTCGCGTACTGCCTGCTCGGCGACCGGGCGGAGGCGGTCCGGCGACTGACCCCTCAGCTCGTCGTCGACCAGGGCGGGGCCTTCACCGCGACCACGGCTCAGGACCCGGTCGGTGAGGGTCTCGCGGCCGGCGTGCAGCCGGCACACGGTGAGGGTCATCGCGGGAAACGCGGCAGCGTAGGCGCGGAGCGTGGCGGCGTCCTCGACCCGCCCGGTCACGACGAGGCAGCGGGCGCCGGCGTCTCGGAAGGTGGGCCAGAGCCCGGCGAGGTTGGCGGCCCTGAGCCGGTGGTTCGCCGGATCGTCGACCGGCGCCGGCCCGCAGAACCCGACCTGGGCGAGATCGACGTACGCGGCTTTGGCCTGGGCCTGGATGCGGGTGAAGAGGTCGTACCCCACGGTCGACTTGCCCACCGCAGTGGCGCCGCACAGGAACAGCACCGGTACCGGGTCGTCACTCGCGGATGCGGGCGCGTGTGCGGCGGCGGGAACGTCGCACGGCGGGGCCGCGGAGGTCACCGAGCTACCCGGGGCCGGCCAGCCGTCCGCACGGTTGCGCACCAGCCGCGCCACGTCGGGCACGGACAGCCCGTCGGTGTCGACGCACAGGTCGACGAAGTCCAGGCGGTCCAGCTCGTTCGCTTCGGCGACGGCCGCGTCGACCAGCTGGGGCATCCAGCCACGGCGTACGAACCGTTCGGTGAGCGTGTCATGGCCGGCGCGCAGCCTGCACACGGTCACCGCGGCTGACGGAACCTGGTCGACGTAGGTGCGTACCAGCCGGGCCGAGTTGATGCCGCCGGACAGGACCATGCTGTCGACCCCGGCAGCCCGGAACGCCGCCCACACCACGCCGAGGTTGCGGGCCTTGATCCGGTGGTTGTCCGGGTCGTCGGCGGACGCCGGGTAGCACAGCCCCAACTGGTCCGCGTCGACGTAGGCGGTGGCCGTACCGGCGCGGGCGAGTTGGCGGTGGATCTCGTATCCCACGGTCGACTTGCCCACCCCGGACGGGCCGCACAACCACAGGAACGGTACGGGCGTGTTCACCGCGCGAGCGTAGGCAGCCGCAGATCACGGTGGCGACCGGATTTGTACGCGCCTCGGCCCGCCCCGACCGTGTGCTCCGACCGGCGACACCACACCGTCCCATGGTTCATGCCTCGTCGTCCCCACCCGGGCTTTCGGCCGCGAGGGTCCGGTTGAGCGGTGGCGCGGGGTCGGGAGGACACAACGCTGTGACCAGGGGCATTGGTCGGCAGCCTGCCCTCGTATGTATGGCCGCGAAGGCCTCCAGCGGACGCGGCAGTTTAAACCGCCAGCCCCCTGCTGGGCAGTGTTTGCGCAGGTCACAGAATTCTGCCGAAAACGCTGCATTGTGCCGCACGACGGTTTGGCGTCATCGTGTCCGCGGATGCATCGCGTCATGCCTGGTGGGGGCATCCCGACGTGGACCGCCAAGCATTCTGCCGAAAATGCCGAATGTGCCACGGGCCAGGACGACCAACGTTGATCCTGGCCGCTGCGATGCGCTCCGCCCGTGGCACCGCCGGGTCCTGGGCGCCATCGTGGTGCTTGCGGTCAGGTGTGAGTGTGGCCTGACCCCCGACGCCGTCGGCTGCTGCTGCGGGCCACAGCGGGCGCGGCCCCGGTGCCGCTGCCTGTCCTGGCGGCTACCAGAACCTGCCAGACTGTCTCTTATACGACACTTCGCTGCTCTGTGTCCCTTTACTGTCACGACATGACTTTTAGCCTCAAGCGACTGTTCCGTCGGAAGACCCGCAAGCAGTGGGATGACTGGCAGCAGATCCTCGACAAGGACGACAGGTCATGGCATCCCGATCACATCAAGAGCCGGATTCTGGACGCGGAGGAGCAGCTGGTACTTCACCATATCTGGAAACGAATTGGGCTAACCTGGGCAATCCTCGGCAACATCATATTGATAGGCGTTGCGATCGCAGCAAACCTAATTTCTCTTCGATCTATCTCGCAGCACGCGGACTATCTTTATTTGGTACTAGTTCTGTCGCTTGTCGGGTCCCCTCTGCTCGTGTACTTCCAATTCAAGACTTCAAGAAAGATCCAGCTTTTCATCAAGAAGCTCAATATCGTCTTGCGGCGGAATCAGCACCTTCCCGCTGATACCGAAAACGAGGCGGACCAAGACTCGGGACTCCCACAGCAGAAGCGTTACAGGGAAGACGTCCAGGATGTTATCGAGCAACTTGGCAGAGATGCGAACCGCTACCGCAAGGTTAACAATCGTTTTCAGAGTGTGATCATCATTGGATCCGTACTAACCTCCGCGATCACCACCGCATCTGTGTCGTTCAGTGCTGTCCGTTGGGTGGCGGTCGTCATCAGCGCAATCGTGGGTCTCGCGGCGGGGTTTACTGGATACTTCAAGTACCGGGAACGTAGCTATAACTTGCAGCAAAGCTGCGACGCTATTGAACGCGAATACCAGTCGGTTGAGTTGAGGGTCGGAAAGTACCTCGGTAAGTCAGAGAAGCAGGCTTATGCAACCTTCGCCGAAGTCGTGGAACGACTCCGGGACGAGCAGAGCAAGCGTCAACAACTCTTGGACCAGCCCGCCGAGGTCAAGCACGAACGGTTAGCCTGATGTCTACCGCCGACGTTCCTGGGCAGCCCAGGAACGTCGGCCTTCACGACTAGCTCCCCGGCTCTGTCGGCGCCGTTCGGAAATCTCTTTGCTACGTGGCACACGACGGTATGGATGGTGACCCCCAATGGTTTGGTCCCTCCGGCCAGAGGTCCAAGTCCCTCCGGCACCACCTCGCGGAGTACGGCACCGGATCAGACGGGCGGCCGTTCGTGCCCCGGGTCGGCCGGTTCGGACGACCCGTGGCCGGCAACGAGCACGGCTCTGTCTCGGTGTCCACCTACACGCGGGTGTGGCGGCAGGCCCGCCGGGCGGCGCTAACGCCCGCAGAGGTTGCCTCGCCGCTCGCCCGGCGACCCTACGACCTTCGGCACGCTGCCGTGTCCCTGTGGCTCAACGCCGGAGTGCCGGCCACCCAGGTAGCCGAGTGGGCGGGACACAGCGTGGCGGTACTGCTGAAGGTCTACGCGAAGTGCATTGCGGGCCAGGACGACGCGGCCCGCCTGCGCATCACGGCCGCGTTGTCGCAGCGTACGGCCACATCCTGACCGGCGGGATTTTGCCACGCATTTGCCACAGGCCGCCGTAGCGGGCCGGTCTCAACCGGACACAGCCGGACTCCGACCGGCAAACCAAGGACGGCCCTGGCCTGGCGTCATGCCTGGTCAGGGGCCGTTTTGCGTGGTGGGGCGGAGGGCGTGGGATTCGAACCCACGGAGACGGGGATACCGCCTCAGCAGTTTTCAAGACTGCCGCCATCGGCCACTAGGCGAGCCCTCCGGGAGCCGCGGGCCGGTACCGGCTGCGCGACGTCAGCGTCCAGTTTGTCATGCCGGCATGGTGCCGGCGCCACCTGTATACGGCCGGGCGCCCGGCGCCGTCGACGGTTCGTCCGGATAGGGCCGGCCGCTCACCGGCTGGGGTACATAACGGGAAAATGCCCACCTCGACGGCGCGCGAACATGCATTTGCCCGTTATGTGCCGGCAGGCGCGGAGATAGGTCCGGAACCCGGCACGGAATGACCGCAGAGCGGCCACGGGAGCCGAGACGGAACCGAAGCCCGGCACGGGCAGCCCGCAACAGCAAGCCACGGGGCGTACAAAGCCGGGGGTCAGGTGCGGGCCGGGACCGCGAGGGCGGCGGACGGGCGGACGGTGCCGACGGGACGGCCGTGGCCGAGTACCGGCGGGGCAGCCAGGGAGGTGTCGACCGGCAGGGCGTCGACGGCGGACAGGTCGACGCCGAGGTGCCGGAGGGCGGCGACCATCACCGGCGGCCGGGCCCGGGACGATCCGTCGGCGATCTTGAGGGCGACGGCCCGCCCGTCGGGCAGGGCGGCGGCGTACACGCCCTCGGCGCCGTCCTTGGCGACCAGGCCGGGCAGCAGGCGCATGAGTTCGGTGACGTCGCGGCCGGTGCCCCCGACGTACTCGGGGTACCCGCGCATGGCGGCGGCGACCCGGCCCTCGGGGATGTCGGGGTGTGCGGTGGCGATCCGGCCGAACGCGCGGGCGAGGCCGGTGAGCGACGCGGCCAGCAGCGGGGCTCCGCAGCCGTCCACGCCGACGGAGGCGACGGTCTCGCCGGTCAGGTCCTCCAGGGTGCGCCGGATGGCCCGCTGTACGGGGTGGTCGGGTTCGAGGTAGCTCGCGGTGTCCCAGCCGGCGGCGACGCAGGTGGCGAGCATCGCGGCGTGCTTGCCGGAACAGTTCATGGTCAGCGGTTCGGCCCCGCGGCCGGCGGCGTGGTGCGCGGCGAGCGCCGCACCGCCGATGGGCAGGCCGGGGGTGTTGCGCAGGTCGTCGACGGTGAGGCCGGCCTGCTTGAGGATCCGGTGCACGCCCTCGATGTGGTGGGCCTCGCCGGAGTGGCTGGCAGCTGCGAGCGCGAGGAGGTCGCCGTCCAGTTCGAGGCCGCTGCGCAGCATGGCCGTGGCCTGGATGGGCTTGTTCGACGAGCGCGGGTACATGGGTGTGTCCACGTCGCCGACGCGCAGCACCGGACTGCCGTCCGAGTCCAGCACGATCAACGATCCGTGATGTACGGACTCCAGGAAGTCACCGCGCCAGACCTCGGCCACCAGCTCGTGCCCAGCCATGCCGTCTCCCCCGCCTCCGCACCGTGTCGCACGTCTGTCAGCACGGTATTCGCGATCCCGGACGCCCGCGCGGTGCCGAGTGCACTGTCACATCCACGGGCCGACGAGGTTGTGGCCTCCCCATGGTTAGGCTAGCCTGACCTCGTTCGCATAGGCTCCCCTAACCTGCCATTTGACGCCGCTGCCCAGGAGGACGGTTCCCGTGATCCCGACGCTGGTGATCGGCCTGCGTGAAGGTCTTGAGGCATCCCTCATCGTCGGGATCATCGCCGCGTTCCTCGGCCGCAACGGTCGCCGCGACGCGCTGCGCCAGGTCTGGATCGGCGTCGCCGCCGCGATCGCCCTCTGCCTGGCCATCGGCGTCGGTCTCGTCGTACTGGCCCAGGAACTGCCGCAACAGCAGCAGGAGGGCCTGGAGACGGTCATCGGGCTGTTCGCCGTGGTGATGGTGACCTTCATGATCGTCTGGATGTCGAAGCACTCCAGGAACATGAAGAAGGACCTGGAGGGCGCGGCGTCCGACGCGCTGGCCCGCGGCTCGGCCCGGGCGCTGGTCGTGATGGCGTTCCTCGCCGTACTCCGGGAGGGCTTCGAGACCTCCGTCTTCCTGGTCTCGGTCATGCAGAACACCGGCAGCGGAATCTCCGCCGCGATCGGCGCGCTGATCGGCATCCTCATCGCCGTCGCCATCGGGTACGGCATCTACCGCGGCGGGGTACGGCTGAACATGGCCCGGTTCTTCCGGCTGACCGGCCTGGTCCTGGTCCTCGTCGCGGCGGGCCTGCTGATGACCGCGCTGCACACCGCGCACGAGGCCGGCTGGGTGAACGTCGGTCAGGCCGAGGCGCTCGACCTGACCTGGCTGGTACGCCCGGGCACCGTACTGGTCTCCTTGTTCACCGGCGTACTGGGCATCTGGCCACGGCCCACGGTCATCGAGGTCGTCGGCTGGCTCGTGTACGCGGTCCCGACGCTCGCGTACGTCGCCTGGCCGCGCGGTCGCAGGCCCGCGCCGAAGCCCGCCGGTACCGCCGCGTCGACGACCACTGCCCCGGCGACCGCCGCGTCGACGACCACTGCCTCGGCGAGCACGCCCCCCGCGGGTACGGCCGCCGGGTCGGACACCACCACGTCGGCCGAGGCGGCGCCGACACCACGATCGGACGCGGACGTTGCCGGGTCGGCAGCGGGCGTCACCGCACCACGGAGTTCGGCAGACGCCTGAGCCACTCCGTCCTCACCCCCTGGTCAAGTCCAAGGAGCACTGCACCATGCATCGACAGCGATCCCTGCCCGCCCGCACGCTGCTGGCCGTGCCGGCCACCCTCGCCGCCGCCGCCCTGCTCGCCAGCGGCTGCCAGAAGGGCTCCGACGCGAAGGCCGAGGACGGCGCGACCACCGTCACCGTGAAGCTGACCAACGACGGCTGCAAGCCGTCCCCGGCGAAGGTGCACGCCGGTGCCACCACCTTCAAGGTGACCAACGAGAGCGCCGACCAGGTCACCGAGGCCGAGCTGCTGCAGGGCAGCGGGATCGTCGGTGAGAAGGAGAACCTGACGCCGGGTCTGTCCGGCAGCTTCTCGCTGAACCTGAAGGCCGGCAAGTACGAGATCTACTGCCCGAACGCCAAGACCGAGAAGTTCCCCTTCGCGGTCACCGGTACCGCCGGGAAGTCCTCGCAGAACCCGGCCGTGACGAAGGCGCTGAACACCGCGACCAGCGAGTACCACGACTACGTGGTGTCCGAGGTCGACGAGCTGCTGCCCGCGGCGAAGCAGTTCACCGATGCAGTCCGGGCCGGCGACATGGCGCGCGCCAAGTCCCTGTTCGCCCAGGCCCGGTACCACTACGAGTCGGTCGAGCCGGTCGCGGAGAGCTTCGGCGACCTGGACCCGAACGTCGACGCCCGCGCCGGCGACGTACCGGACCCGGCGAAGTGGACCGGCTTCCACCGGATCGAGAAGGCGCTCTGGCAGGACAAGAGCCTCAAGGGCATGAAGCCCGTCGCCGACAAGCTGGACGCGGACCTGGCCAAGCTGAAGAAGCTGGTCGCGACCGCGAAGTACCAGCCGGCGCAGCTCGGCAACGGTGCGACGGAACTGCTCAACGAGGTCGCCTCCAGCAAGATCACCGGCGAGGAGGACCGGTACAGCCACACCGACCTGTCCGACTTCGAGGCCAACGTGGCCGGCAGCCAGAAGGCGTTCGAGCTGCTCCAGCCGGCTCTGACGAAGATCGACCCGAAGCTCGCGAAGAAGGTCACCGGCGCGTACGGGGACGTGCTCACCGCGCTGCAGGCGCACGAGGGCGACTACGCGGGCAGCGACTACGTCGACTACTCGACCGTCAAGGAGGACCAGCGCCGGGTGCTGACCCAGAAGGTCGACGCGCTGGCCGAGCCGCTGTCCACGGTGGCCGCTAAGGTAACCGGCTGAGTGTGAGGAGCGAGAAACGTGCCTGCCAGTTCTGACGCCAACTGGCGAACATCCCGTCGTGGACTGTTCGCCCTGGGCGGCGTGGCCGCCGCCGGTACCGCGACGGGCGCGCTGACCGCGTGCGACGCGGGATCACATCCGGCAGCGGCCCCGGCGACCGTGGAGTTCCACGGTCGCCGGCAGGCCGGCATCACGACCGCGCAGCAGGACCGGCTCGCCTTCGCCGCGTACGACCTGACCGTCGGCGGCAGCGTCGAGGACAAGCGGGCGGCGCTGCGCGACCTGCTGCAGACCTGGACGGCGGCGACCCGGGCGATGACCCGGGGCAGGCCGGTACCGGGGGACAACACGACGGGTGCCGCACCCCCCGCCGACACGGGCGAGGCGTTCGGCACCCCGCCGGCCAACCTGACCGTCACGATCGGCTTCGGTCCGTCCCTGTTCGACGACCGGTTCGGCCTGGCGGACCGGCGGCCCGCCGCGCTGGCCGACCTGCCCCGGCTGCCGGGCGAGAACCTGGACCGGGAGAAGTCCGACGGCGACATCTGCATCCAGGCCTGCTCGGACGACCCGATGGTCGCCTTCCACGCCATCCGCAACCTGGCCCGGCTCGGCCGGGGCACCGTGGTCATGCGCTGGTCGCAGCTCGGTTTCGGCCGCGCCGCGTCCACCAGCGAGAAGCAGGAGACGCCGCGCAACCTGCTCGGCTTCAAGGACGGCACCCGCAACATCCACGGTGACAAGAACCTGCTGGACCGGTGGGTCTGGGTCGGTCGGGAGACCGACCAGTCGTGGATGCGGGACGGCAGCTACCTGGTGGCACGCCGGATCCGGATGCGCATCGAGGCCTGGGACCGGGACTTCCTCGACGACCAGCAGCAGGTGTTCGGCCGGCACAAGTACTCGGGCGCCCCGCTGACCGGCACGAAGGAGTTCGACACCCCGGACTTCCACGCGAAGCTGCCGGACGGCACTCCGGGCATCGCGACCGACTCGCACATCGCGCTGGCGGCGCACGAGAACAACCACGGGATGCGGATCCTGCGCCGCGCGTACAACTTCACCGACGGGGTCCTGCCGGCCAGCGGCGAGCTGGACGCCGGGCTGTTCTTCCTGTGCTACCAGCGGGATCCGCGGCACCAGTTCGTGCCGCTGCAGCGCAAGCTCGGCACGTCCGACCGACTCAACGAGTACATCCAGCACGTCGCGTCCGGGGTGTACGCCTGCCCGCCCGGGGTTCCCGGCGAGGGCCACTACTGGGGCGAGGACCTGCTGACCTGACCGGGGCCGGTCTCAGCCCAGTTCCGTGAGCAGGCCGGGCGGGTCCAGCGCGTCGTCCGCGGCGATCCGCCGCCGCGCCTCCGCCACGTACTCCCCGTGCACGTCGAAGCCGGCGGCCCGGCGACCCAGCCGGCGCCCCACCACGACCGTGGTTCCGCCGCCGGCGAACGGGTCGATGACCACGCCGGCCGGTGGGCTCATCGCCCGGACGAAGAACGCGGCCAGCCCCTCCGGCATCGCCGCCGTGTGCGCCACCCCGTGATGCTGGTTGTACGTCTGCGGCACGCTCACCACGTTGCCCGGGTCGGCGCCGCCGTTCAGGTACGTCTTCGTCCGGTCCCGCCCGAAGCCGGCCTCGGTGGTCCGGCGGCCGTGCTGGTCCCGTCCGCGTCGCGCGATCTCCGCCTCGTCGGCCTTGTACGGCACCCGGACCGACTCCAGCGAGAAGTACGGCCGGTCCCCGCGCGCGAAGTGGAACACGTACTCGAAGCTGTCCTTGGTACGCGGCCCGTACCGGCCGGGGATCGCGTTCGGCTTGACCCAGATGTACGTTTCCAGCCACCGCCAGCCCATCCCCTGCAGCGCCAGGACGAGCTGGTACACGTACGGGTGCCGCTGGCCGCGGAACGGCCCCTTGTTGGCGACCCGGTTCTTGATGTTCAGGACGAGGCTGCCGGTCCGGGCGGTGGCGTCGTACATGGCCCGGCCGAACGGCAGGAACCAGTCGACGTATCTGTCCGGGTGGATCCTGCTGTACGCGCGCTGGTCCGCGTACGGCGGGGAGGTGAAGAACAGGTCCACGGAACCGTTCTCCAGCCGGGGAATGAGGTCGAGGGCGTCGCCGTGCGTCACGCCGTCCGCCAGCAGCCTGTCGAGACCGAGCATCCTCGACGGCTGGGCGGCGGCCCGATCGAGGTCGTCTGCCACGGCTTCTGACGTTACGTGTCCGCCCTCACACAGGACACCGCCTCGCCAGACAATCCCCCGCACCCGCGGTTGGTCGCCACCCACCGCGCTCCGTCCCGCCCCTTTGCGCATTTTCCCCGAATCTACCGTTTGTCCGCTTCCGGCTGCGGTACAAAGCGGGAAAATGCCTACTTCGGGCGCGGGCGGTTCCAGCATTTTCCCGTTTTGTACGAATCACGCTCGCCCCCGGTTTCGCCAGGACCAGCCCGGCACGTGGAGTTCGGGTCCGCCGCGCGACACGGCACGGCCGCCGCCTCACCATCCGCGGCGTTGGCGGTCAGACCCGGGACCCGGGGCGTCAAGGTGCCTGGTTCAGCGGCGGCGGGCCAGGTACACGAGGTCGGGCTCTCCGCGCGGTACCTCCACCGGCAGCGCGTGTACCTCGTCGAACGCGGCGGCGAGCCGCTGCTCGAACGCGGGCGCGGCGGACGCGCTCCACACCGCGAGTACGCCGCCGGGGTTCAGCAGCGCGGCGAGCGCGGCCACACCGTCGGCCGTGTACAGCGCGCCGTTCTGGTCCGTCACCGTCCACTCAGGACCGTTGTCGATGTCGAGGCAGACCGCGTCGAACCGGTCACCGGCGCCGGAGGTGCCCGAAGAGCCCGCAGCGCCGGAAGAACCGGCGGCGCCGGCAGAGCCCACGACGCCGGGCGACGCCGCGACACCAGACGAAACCGCGACACCAGACGAACCCGGGACACCGGGCGACACCGCGACACCAGACGAACTCGGACCCGTGCGGCCCGAGGCTCCGGACGCGTACTCGACCAGGTCGGCCACGACGATGCGGACCCGCGGGTCGTCGGTCGCGGACTCCGCGAACCGGCGCAGGTACCGATGCTGCCAGTCGACCACCAGCGGCTCGCGCTCCACCACGGTGATGTCGGTGAGCCGGGGGTCGGCGACCCCCGCGGCCAGCGAGAACCCGACGCCGAGCCCACCGATCAGCAGCCGGCGCGGCGCCTCGACGGCGGCCAGCGCGGCGGTGACGAGGAGCCGTTCGGAACGCCCGTCGCTGGTGTCCATCAGGAACATGCCGTTGCTGATGATCTCGTAACGGTCGCCGTCCCGCCGGAGCGCCAGCTCACCGCGCGCCGTCTCGTGCCGCTCCACGGTCTCCATCACCCGTTCGACGGTAGCCCCACACGCTCCGACCACCGTCGCCAGCCCGCGCCCGGGAACGGCAGCCGGAACGACGTCGGGAACGGCACCCGGAACGACGCCGGACCGCGCCCCGGTGAGGGGAGGTGTGGACCGCCTCGACGCGGCGAGGAACCCGCCGGCGCCCTAGAGTGGCCGGATGCGAGCTGTACGGATCAGCGCGGACGGCGGCCCTGACGTGCTGGAATGGGCGGACGTACCCGAACCGGAGGTCGGGGCCGACCAGGTCCTCATCGACGTGGTCGCCGCGGGCGTGAACCGCGCCGACACGATGCAGCGGCAGGGGCTGTACCCGCCGCCGCCGGGCGCGTCGCCCTATCCGGGCCTGGAGTGCTCGGGTCGGATCGCCGAGGTCGGCGCCGAGGTGTCCGGCTGGCGGGTCGGCGACGAGGTGTGCGCGCTGCTCACCGGCGGTGGGTACGCGGAGCGGGTCGCGGTGCCCGCCGGCTGTCTGCTGCCGGTGCCGGCCGGCGTGTCGCTGGTCGACGCGGCGGCGCTGCCCGAGGTTGCCTGCACCGTGCATTCCACCGTGTACGGCATGGCCCGGCTGCGGGCGGGCGAGACGTTCCTGGTGCACGGCGGCGGCAGCGGCATCGGTACGTTCGCGATCCAGCTGGTCCGGGCGCTCGGCGGCGTCCCGTACTGCACGGCCCGCGCGGTCAAGCACGAGGCGGTACTGGCGCTGGGCGCGGAGCGGGCCTTCGACTACACGACCGAGGATTTCGTGGCCGCGTTGGCGGACGCAACGGACGGGCACGGCGCGGACGTCATCCTGGACAACATCGGGGCGAAGTACCTGGCGCGCAACGTCGCGGCGCTGGCGCGTAGCGGCCGGCTGGTGGTGATCGGCATGCAGGGCGGACGCAAGGCCGAACTGGACCTCGGCGAGCTGTTGCGCAAGTGCGCCACGGTGTCGTCGGCGGGGCTGCGGGGGCGGCCGATCGCGGAGAAGGCAGCGATCGTCGCGGCGGTACGGGAGCAGGTCTGGCCACTGGTCGAGTCGGGTGCGGTACGCCCGGTCGTGCACGCGCGGCTGCCGATGCCCGACGCCGCCGACGCGCACCGCCTGATGGAGTCCAGCGACCACACCGGCAAGATCCTGCTGACCCGCTGACCCCGCCGGCGCACAGGCGCCGCGAGTCGCGATGCTCACGGGGCCAGGCTCATGTCTCGCGAGGACCACGCCACAAGTGTTAGGACTGTAGTCCTAACGGTTGCGCAAGCTATGTGGCGATGCCGCCTCTGAAGGCATTTTCCCTGTATCTACGTTATGTCCGCTCAGTCGAAACGTAGAAATCGGGCAAATGCATGTCCAGCAGATGACGCCGTACAGCATTTTCCCGTTTTGTCCTCGCGAGATCCTGGACCGCACGGTATAAAACGGGAAAATGCACCTGCCGCGTTCCGGCGGGCGCCAGGACGGCGTTCAGTCGTCCTCGAGGAGGTAGCGGGGGCCGGGGCCATGGTCGGCGAGCACGTCCTTCGGGTTGGACAGCTGGCAGCGCTTCAGCGACAGGCAGCCGCAGCCGATGCAGCTGGACAGCCGGTCGCGGAGCCGTTCCATCAGGTGGATCTGCTCGTCCAGCCGCTGCCGCCACGCCCGGGACAGCCTCGCCCAGTCGGCCCTGGTGGGGGTGCGGCCCTCCGGCAGCAGCGCGAGCGCGTCGCGGATCTCGTCGAGCGTGAGCCCGACCCGCTGCGCGATCCGGATGAACGCGACACGGCGCAGTTCGCCGCGCGGGAACCGGCGCTGGTTGCCGAAGCTACGGGTACTGCACAGCAGACCCAGCCGGTCGTAGTAGCGCAGCGCGCTGGGCGCGACGCCACTGCGGGCGGCCAGTTCGCCGATGGTGAGGGTCTCGGGCAGTGCGGTCATGATGGTCTCGCTCACCTCGCGCGGTCCGGTGCTTGACCTGAACTTAGCTTCAGGTTGCAGGGTGGGTCCATGAGCACTGTGACAGAAGACCGGCGCATCCTTTCCTACGACGACCTTCCGGCGCTGCTGACGAGGATGACCGGGGACGAGAAGCACGGCCCCAGCGCCACCTCGACCCTGGACGTGCTGTGGGTCCTCTACGACCAGGTACTACGGGTCGGTCCCGACACGGTGGACGATCCGGCCCGGGACCGGTTCCTGCTGTCCAAGGGCCACGGCCCGATGGCGTACTACGCGGTCCTCGCCGCGAAGGGCTTCTTCCCGCTGGAGTGGCTGGACACGTTCGGGGCGCACGACTCGCGGCTCGGGTACCACCCGGACCGGGTACTCGTGCCGGGCGTGGAGATCTCCAGCGGCTCACTCGGGCACGGCCTGCCGCTCGGCGTCGGGGTCGCGCTGGGCCTGCGCGCGCAGGGATTCGACAGCCGCACCGTGGTCCTGCTCGGTGACGCCGAACTGGACGAGGGCAGCAACCACGAGGCCATCGCGTACGCCGGGGCGACCGACCTGGCCGAACTGACCGCGGTGGTGGTGGACAACCGGTCCGCGACGCACGGCTGGCCGGGCGGGATCGGCGCCCGGTTCAGCGCCAACGGCTGGTCGACCGCCACCGTGGACGGTCGGGACCACGCGGCGCTGCGCAGGGCGCTCACCATGCCGCTGCCGGGCCGGCCGCACGTCGTGGTGGCACGGGTCGAGGACAAGTACTGACCGGGCCCGCCCGAAACGAGACCAGTCCGCGAAGAGACCAGTCCGAGAAGGGACCAGCATGACCGCCACGATGAGGGACCAGTTCGTCCGCACCACCTCCGACCTGCTCGACGAGGATCCGCGTACCGCGCTGGTGCTAGCGGACATCTCGGCGTCCGAGTTCGACGGAGCGCGGGCCACGCATCCGGACCGGGTGCTGAACGTCGGCATCCGGGAGTCGCTGATGGTCAGCGTCGCCGGCGGGCTCGCGCTGTCCGGCCTGCGCCCCATCGCCCACTCGTACGCGCCGTTCCTGGTGGAACGCTCGTTCGAGCAGGTCAAGCTGGACCTGGGGCACCAGGACGTCACCGGCGTACTGGTCAGCATCGGCGCCTCGTACGACGCGGCGCAGGCCGGCCGGACCCACCACGCACCGGGCGACGTCGCGCTGATCGACTCGCTGCCGAACTGGACCGTCCAGGTTCCCGGCCACCCGGACGAGGTGCCGGCCCTGCTGCGGCAGGCGGTGTCCGGCGAGGACTCGGTCTACCTGCGGCTGTCCGTCCAGGAGAACGCCGAGCCGCACGCCGGTACGGACGGCCGGCTGGTGCCGCTACGCCGCGGTGGGCGGGCCCTGGTGGTGGCCGTCGGCCCGACCCTGGACGCGGTACTCGCCGGCACCGACGGCCTCGACGTGAGCGTCGCCTACACCGGTACGGTGCGGCCGTTCGACGTGGCGGGGCTGCGCGAGCTGGCGGTGGCGGACACCGTCGTACTGGTGGAGCCGTACCTGGCGGGCACATCCAGCCGGGTGGTCGACGAGGCGCTCGCGGACCGTCCACACCGGACACTCGCGCTGGGCGTCGGCCGCGGCGAGCAGCGCCGGTACGGCACGCCGCACGAGCACGACGTACTGCACGGGTTGGATCCGGCCGGCCTGCGCCGCTCCATCACCGACTTCCTCGGCTGACCGCGACACGGGGTCGACGCCGATACGGGGGCCCGGCATCGGCAGGGCAGGAGAGGAACGGCACGACAACGGCGGCGCAGTGGACCCGGGGGGCCACCGCGCCGCCGTTGGCGGTGATGTCGGTTCGATCCCTAGCTGACGATGTGGTTGTACCTCCAGGCGTGGTAGCTGCCGTACGAGCTGAGCGACGCGACCCGGTGGTTCATGTCCTGGGACGGGTTCGCCTCCTCGTACAGCCAGAAGCTGGTGTGCGCGGAGTTCGCCCACTTGCCGAACAGCACCACGTGGTGGTGCGGCCAGGCGAGGATGTCGCCACGCTTCAGGTTCTTCTTGGCGATGGCGTGCGCGTGGCCCTGGATGGTCCAGGTGGTCGGCGCGCTCATCCCGGTGGGCGTGATGTGCCAGGCCATCGAGACGAAACCGGAGCAGTCCCGACGGTAGGTGTGGTTGCCGTCCGGGTCACTGGCGGTGCCGGCCTGGCTGTACTGCACGTTGCGCTTGACCCAGTTCATCGCGCGGTCGGTGACCGTGGTCCGCTTGATGTTGTGGTTGATCGTGGCGCTCGCCGGGGTGCTGAACAGCGGCACCGTGAGGAGCGCGATCGCGGCGGTGGCCACCGCGGCGACGAGACGCTTGGGGTGACTGACTGTGGAGGACATCGTCCACCTCACTTCGTGGTGTTCAGGTCGTGCCGGGGGAGATCCGTCGACGCCGGCTGTACCGGGGACCTGGGCGCGCCGACGAGATCGTGGTTCCGCGCTGTCGGACGGAAGGACGGCACGGCGGATGGGGCCCGCCGTGCCCTCGCGACCGGTCAGCCGATCTTGTTGTACCGCCAGGCCGAGTAGTTGCCGTACGAGCTGAGCGACGCCACCCGGTGGTTCATGTCCTGGGACGGGTTCGCCTCCTCGTACAGCCAGAAGGTGGTGTGACCCGCGTCGGCCCACTTGCCGAACATCACCACGTGGTTGTGCGGCCAGGCCAGGATGTCGCCCTTCATCAGCTGGGCCTTGGTGATGCTGTGCGCGTGGTCCTGGATCGTCCAGGTGGTCGGCGCGCTGAGGCCGGTCGGCGTGATGTGCCAGGCCATCGAGACGAAACCGGAGCAGTCCGTGCGGTACGTGTGGTTGCCGTCCGGGTCACTGGCGGTCGCGGACTGGCTGTACTGCACGTTGCGGTTGACCCAGTTCATCGCGCGGTCGGCGACCTCGGCGCGGCCGATCTGGCCGTCGATGGCTGCGTTCGCCGGGGAGCTGAACAGCGGCACCGTCAGGAGCGCGGCGGCGGCAGCGGCCAGCGCGGCGACGAGACGCTTGGGGTGACTGACTTTGGAGGACATCTTCCACCTCACCTGTGAACCCAGTCGTACGAGGACACGCTGAAGTTATCGACGGCCACTAAGAAGGCTCTAACAGGGAAGTCAGTCGATCAGGTCCTGCAACCAGCGGGTCAGCTTCGTACCGTTGCCGAGCCGGGCGCTGCGCACCTTGAGTTCGCCGAAGGCGACACTGCACTGTATCCGGACCAATGGGGTGCCCTGGCGACGCGGTACCGCGGCCAGGCTGAGGTGCCGGCTGCCGAACATGGCCCGGCCGTGCAGTTCCACCTCGACGCCCTCCGGCACGGTCACCTTGACCTCGCCGAACCGGACCTTGACGTCGATGTCGACCACGCCGTCGGCGACCGCGTCGGCGCCGATGGTCGCCTCCCGCAGATCGAGCTTGGTCGAGCCGAAGACGGCGCGGACCGACAACCGGCGCGGCAGCCGCCACCGTCCGGTCTGCTTGTGCTCGCTGAAGATCGCCGAGATCTCGGTGACGGGCTGGGTGGTGCCGACCAGCGGCGGCGCGGCCAGGTCGTGGGTGACCTCGGCCAGTTCCGCGGTGGTGTCCGCGGCCCACGCGGCACCGGCCCGGACGCTGAACTCCTCCAGCGTCATCCGGCCCTCGCCGCACGCCCGCTGCAGTAGTTCCACGGCATGCTCGCGGTCCGCGTCGGTGATGGCGGGGGTGGGGATGCGCCTGACCACGTTCTCCGGTTCCATGGCGAGGAGCCTAGCAAGCCTGACGTCACGAGGAAAGAATCTGACGCCAACAAGACATCACAGCGGCAGCGCGGTGGCGGGCACGGGCGGGCCCCCGCGGTCGGGACGGTCATGGGCGGGCGCCCGCGTCGCACTGCCTGTCGCGGTCGCGACTGTCACGAGCGGGCGCCCGCGGACGCGCTCGTCGGCCCGGTCGGCGCGGGCCCGGTCGCGGTCAGCCCGGGTTGCCGAGCGCGATCCCCACCGGATCACGACCCAGCTGGAACGCGGCCGCGAGCCGGTGCGACTGCTCCGCGTCGAAGTTTCCGGTCAGCTGGACCGGACCGGACACCGGACCCAGCACCGTCGGCGTCATCACCACCACGCCGGCCACCACCACCGCCAGCCGCCGCTCGACCTGCTCCCCGGCCGTCGCGCCCCCGGCCGCCGCCGCGCCCGCCGAGGTGTCCCCGGAGGCCGTGTCGCCGGTGGCCGCCGACATGGCCCGGTTCCCCTTGTTCGTCAACCGCAGCGTGACGTGCCAGCCGGAACCCACGTCGTCACCGTCGGCCGTCGCGGTACGGATCTGGTCCCCCGTCAGCACCGGCTCGGCCAGGTCGTACCGCGCGCCGCTCAGGTCGCAGGTGACGCCCGCCGGGCAGTCCGCCGTCGTCACGTGCGGGGTGGACCGTACCGGCCGGATCGTCAGGTCGGAGCGGAGCGGCAGCGTCGCCCGGATCCGGTCCAGCGCGTCCCGCTCCCCCGGCTGCACCGCCACCTCGACGCCGTGCGGCCGGACCACGTAGCGGGCCTCGGCCCGGCTCAGCAGTACCAGCAGCTCACCGACCCGCTCCCGGGTCGCCCAGTTGGCGTCGTTCCGGACCACGAACCCGGTCGAATCCCAGTTCGGCGGCCAGTCCTGCCCCTCCGGGGCGTTCGCCTGCATGATCAGGTAGCCCGCGAAACCGGCCCCGCCGGCCGCCACCACGACGCACACGACCAACGCGACGACCAGCGCGAACTGGCCCCACCGGGGCTCCACCCGCTCGGTCGTCGGCACGCCAGCCTCCCGCACCGCCACCGCCGTCAGTCGTCCGGTTCCGGAACCACCGTGGTGGACCCCACCGACTTACCGAAGAGCAGGCTGACCACGTCGGAGACGGTGTGTGCTCCGTAGTCGATGGTGCCGTCCGGCGCCACCTGGAACATGATGCCGATGGTGTACCGCTCGTCGGGCCCGGCGAAACCCACCGAGTCCAGCACCCAGTGCTTGCCGTACGGGTCCGACTCGTGCGACCAGCCGTCCTTGTTGCCCGGCTGCTGGTCCGCGCCGGCCGCCCACACGCCCCACTGCTGGTTCTCCGCCACCCCACGCATCGCCGTGACGAGATAGTCACGGTCCGTCGGATCGGTGTCCGACAGTACGTAGTTCATCAGGTGCGACAGGTCCTCGCTGGTGCACTTCACGAAGCCCCAGTACGCGCCGTTGGTGAAGCCGGGGATGAAGTTGAGGTCCGTCATCCCGAACACCTGCCGGAACCGCGCCAACTGCTCGTCGCCGCCGAACCGCTCCCAGAGCCGGTCGGCCGCGTTGTTGTCCGAGAAGTTGAGCATGGTGTCCATGTCGTGGTGGTCCGCGTCGGTCATCGTGACCTCGCCGGACCGCGCGCGCATCAGGATGTCCGTCGCCATCGCCAGCTTGACCGTCGATGCCGTCCAGCCCGGATGGTCGGTGGGGCCGTGCCGCCAGGTCCGGCCGGTGCGCCGGTCGGTCAGCACCACGCTCAGGTAGCCGTTCTCCGCGGCCTGCTGGTCCATGTACTTCGCCGCCGCCGCGAGACGCTTCTGCTGCTCGCAGCTCCAGCCGCCGTCGGACGCGCACTCGGGCGTGTGGTGCCCCTTCGGCGCGGCGGATGCGCTGGTCAGAGACTCGGAACCGGACCGGTCCGAGCCGTCCTGCCGCCCCGGTCCGGAGGCGCGCGCCGAGGACGAGCCGCACGCGGACAGCAGCGCGCAGGCCAGCAGCGCAGTACCGGCCAGGAGGGGTGCGGCCGACGGAAACCGCCGCGCGAGCGTCATGCTGCGGACGCTACCGCATGGCGCCCGTCGAACCGAGTTCCGGTGGGGCGGCCAAGGTTGCCTCGACCAGGCAGAATCCCGGGTGACCACCGGACACCAGGCAGCCGGTACAGGGAGAAGGTGCCCCCGTGACCAACATCCCACCCCCGTCCCCGGAGCCGGGCCAGACC
>JBAUUM010000463.1:0-2358 GCA_049582705.1 Actinocatenispora sp. | reverse complement strand
GAGCCGGAGTGTTCCGGCGCGGCGCGGCCATCGACCGGCGGTCAGGTCTCAGTCGTCCCAGCAGTTGCGTACCGACGCGACCGGCGCCCAGTCCGCGTCCGGTTGGGCGGCGGGTGGATTGCCGGTGAGGCCCCAGACGCCCCAGCGATGCCCGGGGTACCAGTGGTAGAAGATGCCCTGCGTGCCCGCCGTCTGGTTGTTCGACCACGATCCGTGCCGGCTCCGCCAGCCGTCGGGTATGTCCATTTCATAGCAGTAGACCATGTCGATCTTGGTTCCGGCGTAGCTGCGGTCCGGGAAGAGACACATGTGGGCGTAGGCGCATCCGTGGTAGGACGCGGCGGGCGTGACGGCACCCAACTCGCGGGCCCGCTTCTCACCGGGCAGCGGGAGCAGCACATCCCCACCGGGGAACTCGACCTTGTTGATCGCTACCTGCCGGCCATGCATCAGCGCCACGTACCGGTCGACCTTATGCTGCAGTGCGGCCGACTGCGCCGGGGAATAGCCGGCCTCCCGCGCCTGTGCCGCAAAGCCCCCCGCACCCGCCGACGCGTTCGCCGGGACCGCAAGTGACAGCACGCTCAACACGCCCAGCACCATTCCGACCAGATACTTCCGTTTCATAGGGATCCCTTCTCTTCCCAGGTGCCTCTCGGCACGCCAGGAATCCTTTGACGAATCTGTGAAACATCGAGAGACATTGACGGTGGGCAGCGTGGACATCAGCGGCGTCTCCGCTTCGGCGGTTCCGACGGTCCCCACCGGCCGCGGGACGGCGCGATCAGCCGAGCAGGTCGAGCAGTTCGGACCAGGCCTCCGAGCGGGACACGCGCACGGTCTGGCCGCGGCGTTCCTGGACGATCAGGCCGGACCACATCAGAACGTCGCAGTGTCGCCGTCGCCGCCCCTGCCGTGACGCCGAGGTGTGCCGCAAGGGCGCCCATGGTGGCGGGCACGTCGAGCCGGCGGAGCGCGGCCCCGGCGTACGCCAACAGCCACCGTTTCGGGTTGTCCACGGCCGGCCACCAGACACGCGCCGCCGGGCCCAGTCCCGCGATGTCGGCGACGAGTTCGTCGGTCGGATAATCACGCAGCCGGGCCACCTGTGCCGGCACGTCGACATCGGTGTTGGGCGAGATCGGCACCAGCGCACTCGGTATCAGGCCGGGCGGCCGACCGCGTCGGGCGGGCCGGACCACGAACGCGTGCGGACCGCCCGACAGGGCGCCCCGCAACGCGTGCACGACCTGCGGCATCAGCGCCGGCTGGTGGTCGTCGCTGGCCGCGTCCCGCATGAGCAGGAACAGCACCTGTTGTGGAGGCATCGCGACGGACACGTCCACCGGCGCCGAGAGCCGAGTGCTGGTCAGAGGCTGAGCCATGCACCGAGTGTGACCACACGCGGATCCGACCGACACGCCTTTCGCCGCTGACCGAAACACCGCGGTGACCGCCCCTTCAGCGCAGCGGGAACCCCGTGCGGCCGGTGGTGACGCCGACGCCGGTGTGGCCGGGCGGTGCGTTCGCCGCGGGCGGCGGTCCTGATCCGTGGATCGTCGGCTGCCCCGGACCTAGCAGACCCTTTGCGTCACTGACGAAAGAACACTGGCGAGGGCTCCGCCACGAGGTCCGGCCTGCCTTGGCCCAGGCGGGTGCGTCCACCAGGGCGGTGACATAGACGTCCAGCCGCTCCGTCACGGCTCGCGTCGTCAACTCTGTCCTCCCTGCCTCCCGCCATGACTGCGACACCCCTGTTCGGAGAACGCCAACCCGCTTCGCAACCGCCGCTCGTTCGGGGCTGCGGCCAGCACTCCGCCTACGTCGGTCGACGCTCGGTTGCGGGGGGCGCCGCTCTCAGCCGGCCCATCGGAAAATGTCGGCGTTCGCCGACGGGTAGCCGATACCGTGCCGCAATGTTGGACGCACGTGAGCGATTCGTGCCCTCTGGACCGTTGCGGATCTGGACCGAGCGAGTCGGGGATCCGGAACTTCCCGCCGTTGTGATGGTCATGGGTTCGGCCGCGCAAGGAGTCAGCTGCCCTGACGCGCTCGTCGGCCGGCTCGTCGAGCGCGGGGTTCAGGTGATCCGGTTCGATCATCGCGACACTGGCCGGTCCAGCGTTGTGGACTTCGACGCTCACCCATACACGATCGGCGACATGGCTCGCGACTGCCTAGCCGTGCTGGACGGCTACGGGCTGGAGTCCGCTCACGTGGCCGGGACCTCGCTGGGCGGCATAATCGCGCAATGGCTGGCGGTGCACGCGCCCGACCGGGTCCGCTCCTTGAGCGTGATGTCCAGCTCACCGATGGGTCACAATCCGAGTCCGGCACGGGCTCGGGCGCTGGCCGGAG
>JBAUUM010000462.1:0-4237 GCA_049582705.1 Actinocatenispora sp. | reverse complement strand
GCCACGGTGCGGGGCCGCCCTGACCGCCACCCGACACCGGGCCGGGCGGCATTCCCGGCCCCCCGGCGGCGTGACCGGGGTCGGGCGGAGGCGGGTCGACCCGAGGATGGTCCGGACCGGCCGGGGGCGGCGCCTGGGGACGGCCTGGATCGTCGCCCGGGCCGTCCGGGTCCGGGGCACGGTTCGGATCGGGCGCCCGATGCCGGCCCTGCAACGACGGGCCGGTCGGAGGCTCGAACGAGGGGTACGGTCCGATGCTCGCCATCAGACCTCGAGCAACTCGGCTTCCTTGTGCTTGAGGATCTCGTCCACGTTCCCGACGAAGGTGTGGGTCACGTCCTCGAGATCCTTCTCCGCGCGGCGCACCTCGTCCTCGCCGGCCTCGCCGTCGCGCTGGATGCGGTCCAGTTCCTCCTTGGCCTTGCGGCGCACGTTGCGGATCGCCACCTTGGCCTCCTCGCCCTTGGCGCGGACCACCTTGACCATCTCCCGGCGACGCTCCTCGGTCAGCGGGGGCAGCATGATCCGGATCTGGGTGCCCTCGTTGTTGGGGTTCACGCCCAGATCCGAATCGCGGATCGCCTTCTCCATCAGACCGATCTGCGACGGGTCGTACGGCTTGATGATGGCCATCCGGGCCTCCGGAACCGCGACCGACGCCAACTGCGGCAGCGGAGTGGCACTGCCGTAGTAGTCCACCATGATCTTCGCGAACATGGCCGGACTGGCCCGCCCGGTACGAATCGTGGCGAAGTCTTCCTTCGCGTGTTCGATTGCCCGTTCCATCTTCTCCTCGGCCTCGAGGAGTGTGTCGTCGATCACCGTGTCGCCTCCTTAGGCGCAGTCATCTCAAGATTGTCCCCGACCATGCCCGCGAAGTGGGAACCGGAGCACGGTGGGCGCCGGTGGCTCGGCCGGGGCGAAGGAGCCGCGGCGCCGACGAGGTGGGCGTGCCGGGCAACCGACGAGGCGGTCATGCCGGATGGTTCCGTCAGCCCGACTGGCCCGGGGTCAGCAGCGTACCGATCGGCTGACCGAGGATCGCCTGCATCACGTTGTCGGCGCCCTCGGCACCGAACACCAGCATCGGGAGCTTGTTCTGGTCGCACATGCTGAACGCTGCCGCATCGGCGACGCTCAGCCCTCGCTGCAGCGCCTCACCGAGCGTCATGGTGTCCAGTTTGACCGCCGTCGGGTCGATCCGGGGATCGGCCGTGTAGACACCGTCGACGCCGTTCTTGCTCATCAGTACGACATCGGCCTTGATCTCCAGCGCGCGCTGGGCGGCCACCGTGTCGGTGGTGAAGTACGGCATGCCCGCGCCGGCGCCGAAAATGACCACCCGGCCCTTCTCCAGGTGCCGGATGGCGCGCCGAGGAATGTAGGGCTCGGCGACCTGCCCCATCGTGATCGCGGTCTGTACCCGGGTCTCGGTGCCGAGCTTCTCCAGGAAGTCCTGCAATGCCAGGCAGTTCATGACCGTCGCCAGCATGCCCATGTAGTCCCCGCGGGCGCGGTCGATGCCGTGCTGGCTGAGTTCCGCGCCACGGAAGAAGTTCCCGCCGCCGACCACCACGGCGACCTGGACGCCACGCCGGACGACCTCGTCGATCTGCCGGGCGAGCTCGGCCACCACGTGCAGGTCGACGCCCACCTGGCCGCCGCCGAAGACCTCACCGGACAGCTTCAGGACGACCCGCCGGTACCGGCCGGAGGCGGGAAGGGGTGCGGACACCGGTGTTGTCGCCGCTGGGGTCCCTGCCGCCATTCCACTCGCCTCCGCTTGTCTGTTCAGCTATCCGGTTGCGGTATGCACGGTACCCACCCGCTCGGCGTGGCCGGAGACCGCTGCCCTCGTCGCCGCCGGAACCGCCCCCGACAGCCAGGCGCCCCTGACGACGGTAACCGTCGGTCAGGGGCGCGAGTCTCGTTTCAGGTCAGGACTGGCCGACCTCGAAACGCGCGAAGCTGGTGACTCCGACACCGGCGGCGTCGAGGACCTGCTTCACGGTCTTCTTGTTCTCGGTGACCGACGCCTGCTCCAGGAGGACGAAGTCCTTGTAGTAGGCGTTGACGCGGCCCTCGACGATCTTCGGCAGAGCCTGCTCCGGCTTGCCCTCCTCGCGAGCGGTCTGGTCAGCGACCCGGCGCTCGTTCTCGATGATGTCGGCCGGCACCTCGTCGCGCGTCAGGTACTTCGGGCGCATCGCGGCGATCTGCATGGCGGCGGCGCGCACCGCGTCGGCGTCGTCACCGGTGTAGGACACCAGGACGCCGACGGCCGGCGGCAGGTCGGGGCTCTTGCGGTGCATGTACACGGCGACCGGGTCGGCCAGTACGGCGAAGCGGTTCAGCACCAACTTCTCGCCGATCTTGGCGGCCTCCTCCTCGATCGCCCGCGACACGTCGCGGCCGTCGGACAGCTTCGAGGCCAGCAGCGCGTCGAGGTCGGCGGGCCGGGTCGAGTCGACGTGCTCGACCAGGGACTGGGCGAAGTCGACGAACGCGTCGTTCTTGGCGACGAAGTCGGTCTCGCAGTTGAGCTCCAGCAGGGCGTTGCCCGCCTGGGCGACGAGGCCGTTGGCGGCGGTGCGCCCGGCACGCTTGCCCACGTCCTTCACGCCCTTGATGCGCAGCAGCTCGACGGCCTTGTCGTAGTCGCCGTCGGCCTCGGTCAGAGCGTTCTTGCAGGCCATCATGCCGGCGCCGGTCAGGTCACGGAGTCGCTTGACGTCCGCGGCGGTGAAGTCAGCCATGGTTCTCTCTCTAGTTCCCCGGGATCCGGTGCGGTTCAGGTCACGACCGCCAGCTGGGCAGGTCGTCAAGGTCGTGTAACGCCGGAGCACCGGCACCGATACCGAAGAAGCCGGTGCCGTATGCCGGTGCCCCGCGAACATCTGCCCTCGCCGACGACGGCGAGTGGCTCATCGCGTCACGCGGACCGGTCCGCCGCGGGGGCCGGGAGAACCCGACCACCGCGCGGTGTGACGACCGGTCGCGTGACCGCTCAGGACTCGGCGCCGGCCTTGGCGGCGTCGCTGGCCTCGGCGGCCTCGGCCGGCTGCTCCGCCGGCTTCTCGGCCGACTGCTCCGCCGGCTTCTCGGCCGGCTGCTCCGCCGGCTTTTCGGCCGACTGCTCCGCCGGCTTTTCGGCCGGCTTCTCGGCAGAGCCGTTCTCCAGCAGTTCCCGCTCCCACTCGGCGAGCGGCTCGGCGGACACACCGGCGGACGGCTTCTCCGAGTCGCCCAGCGCGGCACCGGCGCGGGCGATCTGCCCGGCGGCGGCGGCGCTCGCGACCACCTGCGTCAGCAGGGTCGCGGACCGGATGGCGTCGTCGTTGCCCGGGATCGGGTAGTCGACCTCGTCCGGGTCGCAGTTCGTGTCCAGGATCGCGATGACCGGAATGCCCAGCTTGCGCGCCTCGTCGACCGCGATGTGTTCCTTCTTGGTGTCCACCACCCAGATCGCGGCCGGCAGCTTCTGCATGTCGCGGAGGCCACCGAGGGTGCGCTCGAGCTTGATCTTCTCCCGCTGGAGCGAGAGCCGCTCCTTCTTGGTCAGACCCTGGTCGGCGCCGATCTGCTCGATCGACTCAAGCTCCTTCATCCGCTGCAGACGCTTGTGCACCGTGTTGAAGTTGGTGAGCATGCCACCCAGCCAGCGGTGGTTCACGTACGGCATGCCAACCCGCGTCGCCTGCTCGGCAATCGCCTCCTGGGCCTGCTTCTTCGTGCCGACGAACAGGACGTTGCCGCCGGAGGCGACGGTGTCCTTGACGAAGTGGTAGGCCTTCTCGATGTAGTCGAGGGTCTGCCGCAGGTCGATGATGTAGATGCCGTTGCGGTCGGTGAAGATGTAGCGCTTCATCTTCGGGTTCCACCGACGGGTCTGGTGTCCGAAGTGGACACCGCTCTCCAGGAGCTGTCGCATCGTGACGACGGCCACTGAATTCTCCTTACATCGAGTGCGGGCAGGGCCCGCACATCCCTGGTTGTCGCGGTGGCCGGCGGCCACCGCCCTGGTGCCCGAATTGCCGGACGGTGCCCGCGCGAGACGCGGGACCAGGGAACCGACAGCAACCGGAGACCCGGCTGCGGGCACGCGAGGTCGACCAACATGGGTCGCCAAGTGACCAGTGTACGCCGATCACCCTTCTGCCCAGCTGCCGGGCGGGCCGGTCGGCGGCTGCGCCCGGAAGGGGTCCGCGGCGGGTCCGCCGCGGCGGCTCACCTGCGC
>JBAUUM010000461.1:0-8129 GCA_049582705.1 Actinocatenispora sp. | reverse complement strand
GGACTGCTCGGCGCGGCGGTGGGTGTCGCCGCGGCCGGCGTGGCCGGCGGGATCGCCCTGCAGAGACTGATCGTGCGGCGCGGCCGACCGGTCCCGGCCGACCCGTGCGCCGACGAGCCGTTCGACGCCCTTCGCGCGGACGCCGAACTCACCGTGACCACAGCGGACGGCGTCGACCTGCACGTCGAGATCGTGGAGCCGCCCGGGGACGGGCCACCGGACCTCACGGTGGTGTTCGTGCACGGCTTCGCGCTGGACATGGGCACCTTCCACTTCCAGCGCAAGGAACTGTCCGAAGTGGAGGTACCGCGGCTCCGGCTGGTCCTCTACGACCAGCCCGGGCACGGTCGGTCCGGTCGCCTGGCCGCCGGCCAGTACACCATCGAGGCACTCGGTGAGGCCCTGCACCTGCTCATCGAGAAGGTGGCGCCGGACGGTCCGCTCGCGCTGGTCGGGCACTCGATGGGTGGCATGAGCGTGATGGCGCTGGCTGAGAAGCACCCGGAACTGTTCGGTCCGCCCGGCCGGATCCGTGCCGTGGCACTGATCTCCACGTCGTCCGGGCGCCTGGCCGAGGTGCCGTTCGGCATGCCGAGCGCGCTGACCCGTATCCGGCAACGGCTCCTGCCGGTACTGACCGGTGCGGCCCGACTGACGCCCGCGATGATCGACCGCGCCCGGGGTGCCGCCACCGACCTGTCGTTCCTGCTGACCCGCCGGTTCGGTTTCGCCAGCAGCAATCCGAGCCCGAACCTCGTGTCCTATGTGGAGCGCATGAACTCCCGGACCTCGATCGAGGTCATCGCCGGCTTCGTGAACACGCTGTTCGAGCACAGCCGGGCCACCGCGCTGGCCGCGCTGGCACGTACCCCGGTACTGGTCGTCGGCGGTGACGCGGACCTGTTCACGCCGCTGTCGCACTCCCAGGAGATCTGCCGGGTGCTGCCGTCGGCGGAGCTGGTCGTGATTCCGGAGGCGGGCCACATGGCGCTACTGGAGTACCCGGAGATCGTCAACCCGGCGCTGCGTACCCTGCTGGAGAAGGCGGCCAGAGCAGAGTGACACACGACCGTACGGAGCGACCGTCGATGGGATCGATAACCGTCCACCGCGAACTCTCCACTGTGGAGGACACGCACGAGTTCGGCCGCCACCTCGGCACTACGCTGCGCGCCGGCGACCTGGTCGTACTCGTCGGCCCGCTGGGCGCGGGCAAGACGGTACTGGCTCAGGGCATCGGGGCCGGGCTCGGCGTGGCCGGCGCGATCACCAGCCCCACCTTCGTCATCTCCCGCATCCACCGGCCCGACCCGGCCCGGGGCGGCAGGGTGCCGCTGGTGCACGTCGACGCGTACCGGCTGGGCGGCACCCTGGAGGTCGACGACCTGGACCTCGACGCCACGATCGAGGAATCGGTCACGGTGGTCGAATGGGGTCACGGGATCGTCGAGCAGCTCACCGACGCCCGGCTGGAGGTCCGCCTCGAACGCCGGGACGACGACGTCCGCGAGCTGAGCCTGGTGGCCCACGGCGGCGACTGGCCGAGCCGGGTCGCGTCCCTGATCTGACCCTCCCGCCCGGCCCTGCTGCCTGGGCCGTCTGGGGTCGCGCGACGGCATTTTCCCGGAATCTACGTTCTGTCGTGTTTGCCCAAACGTACTTTCCGGGCAAATGCATACGCCGAGGTCCCCGATAGTGGCATTTTCCCGAAAGATACGTTTCGGCGAACCGGATATTGCGTACATTCGGGGAAAATGCCTACCGGACGGCGAGTGGTGCCGGTTTGCCGTCCAGGGTTCCGCCGGGGCGCCGGGGCGCCGGGGCGGTGGGGCGGTGGGGCGAGGGGCGTATCGGCGGCCCGGTGGGCGCGGTGTTTGGATGGTGGGGTGCTGGTACTGGGAGTTGACACCGCCACGGCCGCGGTGACCGCCGTTCTCGCCCGGGTCGACGCCGACCGCGTCGAGGTGTTGGAGCGGGAGGTCACGGTCGACGGGCGGGCGCACGGCGAGCGTCTGGCGCCGTCGCTGGACGCCGTACTGCGGCGGGCCGGGCACCGCCCCGACGAGCTGGGCGCGGTGGTGGCCGGCGTGGGACCCGGGCCGTTCACGGGCCTGCGGGTCGGCATGGTGACCGCGACCGCGATGGCGCAGGCGCTGGACATTCCCGTGTACGGGGTGTGCTCGCTGGACGCGGTCGGCGGCGCGGCGGGCACGGGCCGGGTGCTGGTGGCGACCGACGCGCGCCGGCGCGAGGTGTACTGGGCGGTGTACGTCGACGGTGTCCGGCAGGGCGCGGCGGCGGTGGGCGCACCCGCGACGGTGGCGACCGGGTTGACCGTCGACCGGGCGATCGGCGACGGGGCGGTGCGGTACGCGGACGTGCTCGGCGTGCCGGTGGTGGAGGAGCCCCGGTTCCCGGTGCCGGAGGCGCTGATCGGCGCCGCGGCGGAGCGGATCCGCTCCGCTGCGCCCGGTGAGCAGCTGGAACCGTTGTACCTGAGGCGGCCGGACGTGACCCTGCCCGGCGCGGCCAGGACGGTCACCGGACCGTAGGCTGGCCGGGTGGTGATCGAGCGGCTCCGCTGGTGGCACATCGGCCAGTTGCTGCCGATCGAGGCGGATCTGTTCGGTGTCGAGCAGTGGAGCGCGGCGATGTTCTGGAACGAACTCGCGTCCGGGCACTACTACCGGGTCGCGCTCGACGCCGGCGACATCCTCGGATATGCCGGGCTCGCGGTGACCCATCCGGGTGAGGCGTGGGTGCAGAACATCGCGGTACGGCGGGACCGGCAGCACGCGGGCGTCGGCACGGCCCTGCTGTCGGACCTGCTGGCCGAGGCGGCCCGGCGGGGGGCGACGCGGGTGCTGCTGGAGGTCGCGACGGACAACGAGCCGGCGAAGCGGATGTACGAGCGGTACGGGTTCGTGCGCATCGGGGTGCGGAAGGGCTACTACCAGCCGAGCAACACCGATGCGCTGGTGATGCTGCGGGAGGGACACGGGTGACGGTCGACGAGCCTCTGGTGCTGGGCATCGAGACGTCCTGCGACGAGACCGGAATCGGCGTGGTACGCGGGACGACGCTGCTGGCGGACGCGATCGCGTCGAGCATGGCCGAGCACGCCAAGTTCGGTGGGGTGGTGCCGGAGGTGGCGAGCCGTGCGCACCTGGAGGCGATGGCGGGCACGATGCGTCAGGCACTGGACACCGCCGGCGTATCGC
Organism: Actinocatenispora sp.; assembly: GCA_049582705.1. Taxonomy (GTDB): domain Bacteria; phylum Actinomycetota; class Actinomycetes; order Mycobacteriales; family Micromonosporaceae; genus Actinocatenispora. Next base: position 4,908 of record JBAUUM010000461.1, on the reverse strand, counting down.
TGTCCGATGTGGACGCAGTGGCGGTGACGGCCGGGCCGGGGCTGGCCGGCGCGCTGCTGGTCGGTGTGGCCGCGGCCAAGGCGTACGCGCTCGCCGCGGGCAAGCCGCTGTACGGCGTGAACCACCTGTCCGCGCACGTGGCCGTGGACACGCTGGAGCACGGTCCGCTGCCGGAGCCGGCGGTGGCGCTGCTGGTCTCCGGCGGGCATTCGTCGCTGCTGCTGGTGGAAGACCTGGCCGGCCGGGTGGAGCCGCTCGGCGCGACGATCGACGACGCCGCGGGTGAGGCGTTCGACAAGGTGGCGCGGTTGCTGGGCCTGCCGTTCCCGGGCGGGCCACCGATCGACCGGGCGGCGCGCGACGGCGACGCCGGGTCGATTCCGTTCCCACGTGGCCTGACCGGTCCGCGGGATCTCCAGCGGCACCGGTTCGACTTCTCCTTCTCGGGGCTGAAGACGGCGGTGGCGCGCTGGGTCGAGGCCCGGCAGCGGGCCGGCGAGGCGGTACCGGTGGCCGACGTCGCGGCGTCCTTCCAGGAGGCGGTCTGCGACGTGCTGACCCGCAAGGCGATCGACGCCTGCCGGGAGCGCGGGGTGGACACCCTGCTGGTGGGTGGCGGCGTGGCGGCGAACTCGCGGCTGCGGGCGATGGCGACCGAACGCGCCGCGCAGCACGGCATCCAGGTCCGCGTGCCGCGTCCGAAGCTGTGCACCGACAACGGGGCCATGGTCGCCGCGCTGGGCTCGCACCTGGTCGCCGCCGGCGTAGCCCCGTCCACACTGGACATACCGGCGGACTCGGCGCTGCCGGTGACGACGGTGAGCCTGGCCGACCGGATCTCCTGACGCCCGGCCGGCCCGACGGGAACGGGTGGCTCAGGCGGTGAGCGCCGGGGCCAGTTCCCGCCACTCGGCCGACGGCAGGGCCGTGGCGTCCGTGAGTACCTGGATCGCCACATGGTCGGCGCCGGCGGCCCTGTGCTCCGCGACGCGCGCCGCGACGGCGGCGACGTCGCCCCAGGCGATCAGCGCGTCGACCAGCCGGTCAGTGCCCCCGCCGGTGAAGTCGTCCTCGTCGAATCCCAGGCGGCGCAGGCTGTTCACGTAGTTCGGCAGTGCCAGGTACCTGCCGAGGGTGTCCCGGCCGACGGCGCGGGCACGGGCCGGGTCGGTACTCAGGACCACCTTCTGCTCGGGCGCCAGCAGCGGGCCGGCACCGAGGATCTCCCGCGCGCGCCGGGTGTGTTCCGGGCTCACCAGGTACGGGTGCGCGCCCGCGGTACGCGAGCCGGCCAGCGCCAGCACCTTCGGGCCGAGCGCGGCGAGTACCCGTTCGTCCGACGGCACCGGCGGACTCGCCGCGTCCAGCTCGTCCAGGTAGGTCACCAGCTTCTGGTACGGCCGCCGGTAGTCGCGGGCCAGTACGCCGTGGCTGGCGCCGAGCCCGAGCAGGAACCGGCCCGGGAAGCGGTCCGCCAGCTCGTGGTGGCGGGCGGCGAGCGCGTCGGCGGGGCCGTCCCACACGCTGGCGATGCCGGTCGCCACCGCGATCCGGTCGGTGCCGGCGAGTACCGCCTCGGGCAGGCCGAGGTCGTGCGCGGGCGAGCCGCCGAGCCACAGCGTGCCGTACCCGAGGGTCTCCAGTTCGGCGGCGGCCTCGACGATCGCCGGGTCGGGCGTCCGGTGCGGGTTCAGCCAGACCCCGGTCGGTCCGGTGCTGACGGGCATGGTCACTCCTCGGGCTCGTACGACACAGGGCTTTATTCGATCTACTTCGAACATAACACCGGGGCAGAATGAGGGGCGTGATCGTACGGATGTGGGAGGCGCGGGCCGAGCCGGACGGCTTCGAGGACCTGCTGAGCTGGGTGTGCGAGGTCGCCGTGCCGCGGCTCGAGGCCACCCCCGGGCACGCGGACTCGGAGGTGTTCCGGGCCGCCGACCACCGGATCGTGGTGATCTCCCGCTGGCGCGGGGCGCCGTCCCCGCTGCCCGACCCGCCCGCCCACCTGGTCGCGCGCGACCCGCACGCCTGGGACTTCACCCCCGTCGAACGCTGACGTCGCGCTCCAACCCACGGCGAGACCGCACGCGTCGAGCCCGGCGCCGACGGCGCGCTCCAACCGCTCGGTGCAAAACGGGAAAATGCCCCCGGGCTCGGTCGTGCTCTCCGGGCTCGGTCGTGCTCTCCGGGCTCCGTCATGCCCCCGGCGGTCAGCCCCGCGGGATGGGCCAGTACGACCGGCGCTCGGCCACCGCCGCCATGCCGACCGACCGGTACAGCTCGATCGCCGGTCGGTTGCTGACCGGGGCGAGGACCGACACGCCGGTGGCGCCGGCCGCCGCCAACCGGCGGAACGCCTCGGTGATCGTGGCCCGGCCGTGCCCGTTGCGCCGGTGGGTGGGATGGGTGCCGGTGGGTTCGAGCAGCCCGGTGCCGCCGGGCGGCCCGAGCCAGGCGAGGCAGAACGCGGTGAGCATGCCGTCCCGCTCGCTGACCAGGTCGAGCTCGGGTCGGAAGCCGGGGACCGCGCGCACCCGCCGGTACCGCTCGACCGTGAGCGACGAGCCGGGGAACGCGGCACGCTGCAGCGCCACGCGCTCCGCCAGGTCGGTGTCCGTCACGGACCGCACCAGTACGCCGTCGGGCTCCGCGTCGCGCCCGGGAACCAGTTCCCGCCACAGGTGCAGCCAGATCACCGGGTCCGGTTCGAAGCCGGCGGCCAGCAGCGCCCGGGTCAACGCGCCCGGTCCGGGCGGCGGATCGATCCACGGGCCGCCGTCGGTGCGTGCCAGGCGTTGACTGAGATCCGTCAGGACCTCGTCGGCGAGCGACTCGTCGTGCAGGTACGCCGGGTTGACCGCGCACCGGGCGCTGGTCGGCGCGTCGCACAGGACGACCGCGGCGAGTTCGCCCGCCCGGTCCCACCAGACCCGGATCTGCTCGTCGCGGATCTCCGGTTCGAACCGTAGTGCCCAGCCCAGATCACCCGGCTGGAGCTGCCAACCGCAGCCCGTCGAGGGCTCCCAGGCGCGCAGCGAGGCGAGCACGGTGGCTGCGTCGTGGTCCGCGAGGCGGCGCCGCGTCCAGGCGTCGATCACAGCACGGAACCTTACGACATCAGAAAAATCCGGTCGCTGGCGCGCCGGGCGCTCCGTAGGCTCATTCTTCGTCATGCGTACGCTGCCGCTGCCCGATCCGGGCATTCCCGCGCACCGCAGCCCAGCCGGGTACCTGCGGTGGATCGGACGCAGGCAGCTGCGGACGATCCTCGGCGCGATGTGCTTCGGCATCCTGTGGATGGTGGCGCAGGCGCTGATGCCCGCCGCCATCGGTCAGGCCATCGACGCCGGGCTGGGCGATCGGAACACCGCGGCACTGCTCGACTGGGCCGCCGTACTGTTCGGGCTCGGCGTGCTCCAGGCCGGCGCGGGCGTGATGCGGCACCGGTTCGCGGTGTCGAACTGGCTGACCGCCGCGTACCGCACCGTGCAGGTGATAGCCCGACACTCGGCCAGGCTCGGCGCGACCCTGCCCAGACGCGTCGCGACCGGCGAGGTGGTCAGCGTCGGCGCGACGGACATCGAACAGATCGGCGGCGTCACCGAGGTCGTCGGCCGGGGCGCCGGTTCCGTGGTCTCCTTCGTCACCGTCGCGGTGATCCTGCTCAACACATCGGTCCCGCTGGGCCTGCTGGTGCTCATCGGCGTCCCGGTACTGGTGCTGGCGATCGGCCCGATGCTCAAGCCGCTGCACCGCCGCCAGCGCGACCAGCGCGAGCTGGGCGGCGAGCTGGCCACCTACGCCAACGACATCGTCAACGGCCTGCGGGTGCTGCGCGGCGTCGGCGGCGAGGAGGTGTTCGCCGGCCGGTACCGGGAGCGCTCGCAGCGCGTCCGCGCCGCCGGATACCGGGTGGCGACGGTCGAGTCGCTGCTGGACGCCACCCAGGTCCTGCTGCCCGGCGTCTTCGTGGTCCTGGTGACCTGGCTCGGCGCCCGGTTCGCCCTGGAGGGCGTCATCTCACCGGGCGAGCTGGTCGCCTTCTACGGCTACGCCGCCTTCCTGGTACAGCCGCTGAGCACCGGCACCGAGGCGGCGGACAAGCTGACCCGTGGTCTGGTCGCCGCGCGGCGCGTGGTGCGCATCCTGGACATCGCACCGGAGGTGCGCGACCCGGCTCCCGCCGACGTGGCGGCCGTGCCGCCCGGCCCGCACCCGGTGGAACTTCTCGACGAGCGGTCCGGCCTGTCCGTACCGGGTGGCCTGCTGACCGCGGTGGTGGCGGCCGGCACCGTCGACGGTGCCGAACTGGCCGACCGGCTGGGCCGGTACGCCGAGGGCGACGTGTACTTCCGCGGTGTGCGGCTGGACCGGCTGCCGGTGGCCGAGGTCCGGCAGCGGATCCTGGTGTCGGACACCGGATCACGGCTGTTCGCCGGCGTACTGCGGGACGAGCTGGACCCGGTCGGTACGGCCACCGGCGCGCGGATCGGCGCGGCGTTGGACGCGGCGTCCGGCGCGGACATCCTCGCCGGGCTGCCGGACGGCCTGGACACCGCCATCGAGGAACGCGGCAGGTCGTTCTCCGGCGGCCAGCGCCAGCGGCTGGTACTCACCCGCGCGCTGCTCGTCGACCCGGAGGTCCTGGTACTGGTCGAGCCGACGTCCGCGGTCGACGCGCACACCGAGGCGCGGATCGCGGAGCGGCTGGCCACGTTCCGGTCCGGCGGCACCGATGTGTCCGGCGCGCCGTCCGGGCGTACCACGGTGGTGTTCACGCAGAGCCCGCTGCTCACCGCCCGGGCCGACACGGTGTGTTTCGTCCGGGACGGCCGGGTGGTCGCGGCCGGTCCGCACGCGGAGCTGATGGCGACCGTGCCGGCGTACCGGGCCACGGTGCTGCGC
>JBAUUM010000460.1:0-4112 GCA_049582705.1 Actinocatenispora sp. | reverse complement strand
CGGCCACCACGTCCCCGCCGGTCAGCCGGGCCCGCCGTTCGTCGGCCCCACGGTCGCGCGCCGGAGCCCGCTCACGGTGCTCGCCGTGATCCTGGCGTGCGTGCTGGTCTGCGTCGCCGCGGTCCAGACGGTCCTGTTGGTACGCACCAACTCGGCCCTGCACGAGCAGAAGCGCGCGGCCGCCGCCGCCCAGAAGCGGACCGACCGGCGGTTGAACTCGGTGGAGGGCACGGTCAAGGGGCTGGAGCAGCGGGCCAGCAAGTCCCTGGACGCCGCGGCGGTGGCCCGCAAGGTGCTGCCCAGCATCTTCCAGGTGGTGGCCGGCGACTACACGGGCAGCTCGTTCGCCATCGGCGAGGCACCCGGCGGCGGATCGTACCTGCTGACCAACGACCACGTCGTACAGCCGTTGCTGGACAGCGGAAGCAAAGAGGTGAAGCTGGAGCGCGGCGACGTGTCGTTCCCGGCCACCGTGGTCCACCACGACAAGGACCTGGACATCGCGGTGCTCGAGTGCGACCAGAAGTTCAACACGCTCACGCCGGTCGACGAGCCGGTGAGTCCCGGCGAGCCGGTGGTCGTCGTGGGATCGCCGCTGGGCCTCAACGACTCGGTGACCACCGGCGTGGTCAGTTCCGCGCAGCGCGACGTGCCCGACAGCGACGCCAAGTTCATCCAGTTCGACGCGGCCATCAACCCGGGCAACTCCGGCGGACCCGTGATGAACGCCAAGGGCGAGGTCGTCGGCATCGCCACGGAGAAGGCGCGGGACGCCGAGGGCATCGGCCTGGCCATCCCGATCAAGGTGCCCTGCGACAAGTTCTCGGTCTGCGGTTCGTGACGGTCCAGATCACACCCGACCCGATCGTCCGATTCGGCCCGTGCATGCGTCATGCACCATGAGTTCAGGCACAGGGGGAGCTTCCCCCCGTGGAGGAGGAAACAACCATGAGCCAACCGGGATACGGGCCCGGCGGGCCGTACCCGCCCGACAACCCCCAGGGTTGGGGCGGCGCGGGTCAGCCGAACGGTCAACCGCCCAGTTCCCCGTACGGGAACCCCTACGGGCAGCAGCCCCAGCCCGGGTACGAGCCCCAGCCCCCGATGGGTCAGCCACCCGCGGGACCCGGCTTCGGTGAGCAGCCGCCCGCCGCACCGGCCAGCGGCCCCGGGTACGGCGAGGTGCCGGGCGGTCATCCGGCCCAGCCGACCAGCGGTTACGCCGCCCAGCCCACCAGTGGCTACGCGGCCCAGCCCACCAGCGGCCCGAGCGGCTACGGGGACCAGCCGGCCAGTGGCCCCGGTGGCCCGGTCGGTCCGCAGCACACGATGCCCGTCCCCAGCGGGCCGCCGAACTTCGGCAACGACCAGCAGCACACGATGGCCCTGCCGCAGGTCAGCGGGCCCGCGGACCCCGGCTACGGCAACCGTTTCGCGAGCGCTCCGGGCGAACGAAAGCGCGGTCCGTGGATCCCGGTGCTGGCCGCCGCGGCCGCCGTCTTCCTGATCCTCTCCGTCACCATGACAGTCCTGTTCGTGTCGAAGAACGGCGCGTACAACGACGAGAAGAAGGTGTCCGCGCAGCGGCAGAGCACCGTCACCGCGCAGAAGAAGAAGATCGGCGACCTGACCAAGGAACTCGACTCCACCAAGGACAAGCTGGACAAGGCGAACCAGGACCTGTCCGGTGCGCAGAACAAGAACAAGGACCTCGCCGGCGAGAAGGCCACCGTCGCGAAGTGTCTGAGCATGCTCGAGGACGCGTTGGCCGCCGCCGGCGGGAACGACGACAAGAAGTTCCGCAAGCTCTGGCATGACCTGCAGGAACCCTGCCAGAAGGCCGACTCGATCATCGGCTGAACCGTCCGGCCGTACCCATGGCACTGGCCCCGGCGTGCGCCGGGGCCAGCGTCGTCTCCGGGTGGCCGCGCCGGTTCACCTCGGGTCCGGGGCGGTCGGTGGGGTCCGCGGGCGCGGTGCCCGGAGGTCAGTGCCGGTCGCGTTGCAGCGGGGCCACGCCGGGTGGTGGCAGGCCGGCCGCCGAGGCGAGCAGGACGCACCACGCCTCGAGGTGGGCCGCGAGTTCCGACCGTGGCGTCCAGGAGGCCCGGATCTCCAGGTCCGCCGTGGTCGGCGGGCCGGCCAGGTCACCGAACCGGGTCGAGCTGGTGTGCGTGATGGTGCCCGCCACCGCCGTGTACTCGGCGTCGGTGGCCTCCAGTGCGTCGATCAGCCAGCTCCAGCCCACGCCGGGCAGCAGCGGATCCGCCGCCAGCTCCGGTTCGATGTCCGCGTCCACGAACGTGACGAGTCGCAGCGTGCCCGCCCACGCCTCGTGGCCGTCAGGCTCGTGCAACAGGATCAGCCGCCCGTTGGCCACCTCGTCGCCGTCGCGCAGCACCGTCGCCGCCAGCGCGTGTGCGAAGGACGCCAGCTTCTTCGGTGCCGGAAACTGTTCGAGCTGGATCTCTGCCCGGGGTTGCACCGAGGTCAACTCCTGCACGGCGCGCGTGAACGTCTCAGGGGGCAGCACGGTGGACGGCGCCATGTGTCGAGCCTATGCGCCCGGGGCCGGCACGGCCCGGTACGGCGCGCCGGGTGACAGATCGGAATGCCGTGCCCAGGACCGGGGGACCGGGACGTACCGCCGTCCGTGCATGAAAGGATGACCGCGATGAGCACGCGCCTGGTCACCGATTCCCCGTTCCTGCGAGCCTGTCGGCGTGAGCCCGTGACGCGCCGTCCGGTGTGGTTCATGCGGCAGGCGGGCCGGTCCCTGCCGGAGTACCGGGCGCTGCGCGAAGGCACGGCCATGCTGGACGCCTGTCGCCGGCCGGACATGGTCTGCGAGATCACCCTGCAGCCGGTGCGTCGGCTCGGCGTCGACGCGGCCGTCCTGTTCTCCGACATCGTGGTGCCGTTGGCCGCCGCGGGAGTGCGGGTCGACATCCAGCCCGGGGTCGGGCCGGTGCTGGCCGAACCGGTACGCGACCGGGCGGCGGTGGACCGGATCCGGCCGCTCACCGCGGACCAGGTCGGCTTCGTCACCGAGTCGGTACGGCTGCTCACCGCCGAGCTGGGCGGCACACCGCTGATCGGCTTCGCCGGCGCGCCGTTCACGCTGGCCAGCTACCTGGTGGAGGGCGGCCCGTCGCGCAACCACGCCCGCACCAAGGCGCTGATGCACGGTGCGCCCGACATGTGGCACGCGTTGTGCGCCCGGCTGGCCGAGATCACCGGCGAGTTCCTGCGGGTACAGATCGCCGCCGGGGTGTCCGCGGTGCAGCTGTTCGACTCGTGGGCGGGCGCGCTGTCCGAGGCGGACTACCGGCGTTTCGTGGCGCCGCACTCGGCTGCCGTGCTGGCCGGCGTGCACACGGTGGCGCCGGATCTGCCGCGGATCCATTTCGGTGTCGGCACCGGGCATCTGCTGCCGGCGATGGCGGAGGCGGGCGCGGACGTGGTCGGGGTGGACTGGCGGACGCCACTCGACCAGGCCACCACGCTGGTCGGTCCGGACCGCGCGGTGCAGGGCAACCTCGACCCGGCGCTGCTCTTCGCGCCCTGGCCGGTACTGGACCGTGAGGTCCGGCGGATCGTCGCGGAGGGCGCGGCGGCCCCCGGGCACGTGTTCAACCTGGGGCACGGCGTGCCGCCGGAGACCGATCCCGACGTGCTCGCGCGAGTGGTGGAACTCGTGCACGAACTGTCCTGAACGACGCAGACGTCACACGGTGCCCGCCCGACCGTCGGGGTCGCTCCCGGCAGGGCGGAGAATGGCCGGGTGACGCATGTTGCGGTGGTGGGCGCCGGGATCAGCGGGTTGGCCGCGGCGTTGCGGCTGCGCGAGCTCGGCGGCCCGGCCGTGCGGATCACCCTGATCGACCAGTCGACCCGGGTGGGCGGCAAGCTGTCCACCGGCGAGGTCGCCGGGGTTCCGGTCGAGCAGGGCGCGGAGGCGTTCCTGCTGCGTGATCCGGTACTGGCCGAGCTGGCCCGCTCGGTCGGCCCGGGCGGGGTCGTGCACCCCGCGCCGGTGGGCGCCGGCCTGGTGTCGAGCGGCCGGATCCGGCCGCTTCCCCGCGGCACCCTCATGGGCATCCCGGCCGACC
>JBAUUM010000459.1:0-1968 GCA_049582705.1 Actinocatenispora sp. | reverse complement strand
CCGGCGGCGCAGCTCGTCCGCCGGGCCGGTCCCGGCCGTCGTGCCGGTCCCAGCTGTCGTGCCGGTCCCGGCCGTCGTGCCGGTCCCGGCTGTCGGGACCGACGACAGGTCCTCGAACCCGACCGGCACGCCGCACGGCGCATGAACCCGTTGGACGAGCCGGCGGCCGCGGCCGGAGATCGTGGTCCGCAGTGCCTCGTGCCGGGCGGTGACCGCGTCCACCGCGGCGCCGAACGCCGCGCGGTCGAAGGGTCCGCGCAGCCGGACCGACATCGCGGTGTTGAGCCCCCCGTTGGCGCCCCGGTACCGGTCCATCAGCCACAACAGGCGCTGCCCCACCGATGCGGGGAACTCGCGATCGATCACCGTGCCATAACATCACGCGCGTCAAATCCGACCAGCCGACAAGGAGTACGCGATGAGCCGGTTCCCGGTGCCGTGGTTGGCGGTCGGCTGGTTCCAGGTGGGATTCGGCGACGAGCTGGCGGGCGGTGAGCTGCGGACGCTGCGCTACTTCGGCCGGGAGCTGGTGGCGTGGCGCGACGCGGCCGGGCGGGCCCAGGTCGCCGACGCGTACTGTCCGCACCTCGGCGCGCACTTCGGCCACGGCGGTGCGGTGGCCGACGGCTGCCTGCGCTGCCCGTTGCACGGCTGGCTGTTCGACGGCGACGGCCGTTGCACCTCGGTGCCGGGCGGTACGCCACCGGACGCGGCGAAGCTGCGTACCTACCCGACGGTCGAACGGAACTCGCTGATCCTTGCCTGGTTCCATCCTGAGGGTGCCGAGCCGGCGTGGGAGGTACCGGTCGACAAGGACATCACCGAGGGCACGTTCGTGCCGCTGGCCCGGCACGACTGGACCGCGCGGACGATCTGGCAGGAGGCGGCGGAGAGCATGCTCGACCTCACGCACGTCAGCCAGATGCACGGGCTGGAGCCGTACCACCGGCACACGGTCAGCGACGAGGGACCGGTACGGCACCTGAGCATGACGCAGCCGTTCCGTACCGCGCTGGGCCCGGTGGATCTGACCATGGACCTCGACGCGCACGGGCCCGGGTACGCGATCGCCCGGTTCGGCGACAACCTCATCCTGATCCAGGCGTTCACCCCGATCGACGAGGACCTGCTGGACATCCGGTTCACCTTCTTCGGCCGCGACCTCGGCTCGCCCCGGCGTACCGAACGCCTCGGCGCGCCGCTGGTGCAGGACCTGGTGCGGCAGACCAACCAGCACGTGCCGATCTGGTCGCACAAGGCGTACCTGGTCGATCCGCCGCTGACCGAGGACGACGGCCCGATCCACCAGTTCCGGTCCTGGGCCGCCCAGTTCCACGCCCGTTGACCTGGTCGCCCGCCACCGTCCAGGCTCTACACTCCTGCCGAACGGCTTCCTCCGGCGAGCACACGGCAGGGGTGGCGGATGAGCAGGCGTGACGTGCTGAGCGGTTCCGAGCGGGAGCGGCTCGCGTGGCTGGGCGCCGGGCCGGGCGTGATCTCGGTGCTCGCCGCGTGGTGGGCCGAGGACCCGGCGCGCCATCTCGTCGGGCTGGTCGGTCGGGTCACCGGCACCGGGGTGGTGGTGTCCACCGCGACCGGTCTGCGCGACGCCGACTGGGACGTCGACGACCTGCCCGCCGCCGGTGACTGGGTGCTGCTGCGGGAGCGACCGGACCTGCCGCCGGTGGCGGTCCGGCGGGTCACCGACGACGACATGCCCGACGGCGAGGATGTCGACGGCGACCCGTACGACGACGGGGTGGGCAGCGAACGCTCCGGCACGGACCTCCGGAGCGGCCTTGGTGACGACGTGCCGGAGGACCTGGCGGACGTCGCCGACCGGTGCCGGTTCGCCGACTGCGGGCACGACGTCGAGCCGGGCTGCGCGGTGCAGGCCGCGCTGCACGACGGGCTCGTCACCCCGGCGCAGGTCGCGGAGTTCCGGCGGCAGCGGCGCACCTCGGAGCA
>JBAUUM010000458.1:0-2170 GCA_049582705.1 Actinocatenispora sp. | reverse complement strand
CCTACTGGTCTGCGCCGGGGCCGCCGCGGTCGGCGCCGTGGTCGCCGCGCTGCTGCTGCCCGGCGACCGGCGGAGCGCCGAGGTCCCGGACCGTACGGAGGACGCGGCACCCTCGGTCGTCACCGCCGGCACGGTCAGGCAGCACAATGGGCGGCATGGACGACCCTGACGACGGACGGCCCGGCACCGGCGCCCCGGCAGGCCCGGGGCGCGGTCCCGGCCTGCGGGAGCGCAAGAAGCACCGGACCCGCCAGGCCATCCAGCACCACGCGCTGCGCCTGTTCACCGAACAGGGCTACGAGGCGACCACGGTCGAGCAGATCGCCGACGCCGCCGACGTGTCGCCCAGCACGTTCTTCCGGTACTACCCGAGCAAGGAAGACGTGATCCTGCAGGACGAGTACGACCCGCTGTGGCGGGCGGCGCTGATCGCCCGGCCGGCGGACGAACCGCCGCTCGAAGCCGTGATGAACTCCCTGCTCGGTCTGCTGCCCGAGGTGCTCTCGCACGAGGGCATCGACATCCGGTCCCGGCTGCGGCTGACCTTGGAGGTCCCGGCGCTGCGCGGGCGGATCATCCAGAACACCGCGGAGAGCACCGCCGTACTCGCCGAGGCGCTCGCCATCCGGGCCGGCCGGGACGAGCCCGACTACGAGGACCGGGTACTCGCCGCGGCCTGCGTCGGCGTGTGCGTGGTGGCCATCCTCGACTGGGCCAAGGCGCCCGAGCAGGACGCGGAGCCGCTGGTACGACGCGCCTTCGCGGTGATCGACACCGGCGCCACCACTCGTTGACCCGTGGGATGCGCTGAGGGGGCCGCCCGGCGACCGGGCGACCCCCTCAGCACGTCACGGCAGGGTCAGGACGTCATGCTCTTCACGTAGTCCTTGTTCTGCTTCATCCACTTCGAGACGCCCTGTGCGGGGTCGTCGCTGCCCTGGTTGAGCGCGAGATCCTCCAGCGTGCCCAGCTGCTGGTCGTCCATCTTGAAGTTCTTCATCCACTTGGCCAGGTCCGGGTGGTCGGAGCCGAAGCCCTTCGTCGCGTACCCGTGGATCTTCTCCGTCGCGCCCATCAGGCCCTTCGGGTCCGCCAGGTCCTTGACCGGGTACTGCGTGTACGCCCAGTGTGGGCGCCACAGGGTGACCACGACCGGCTTCTTCGCGTCGGTCTGCTTCTTCAGCTGGCTCAGCATTCCGGCGGTGGACGAGGTGCGCAGCGTGTAATCGCTGCTCAGCCCGTAGCCCTTGATGGCCTTCTTCGTCGCGGCGGTCAGCCCGGCGCCCGGCTCGATGCCGACGATCTGCTTGTTGAACGTGCCGCCCTTGCCCTTCAGGTCGGCGATCGAGTCGACCTTCACGTACTTCGGCACCGCGATGGTCAGCTTCGCGTTGTCGTACCAGACTCCGAGGTCCTCGAAGCTGCCCTTGTACTTGTCCACGAACTTCTTGTGCGTGATCGGCAGCCAGGTGTCCAGGAACAGGTCGATGTCGCCACCCTTGAGGCCGGTGAACATCGGCCCCGCGTCCGGCAGCTTCTTGATCGTGACGTGGTAGCCCTTGTCGGTCAGGACCTGCTTCCACAGCTCGGTGGCCACCTGGTCCTCGGCCCAGCCCTGCAGCACGCCGACGGTGATGTTCTTGCCGCTGCTGGAGGAGCCCTCCTGACGCTTGCCGCACGCGCCCACCGTCATGGACAGGGTCGCCGCGATGGCGACGCCCACGACTGCCGTCCGCCATGCCTTCCAATGCCGCACGTTGTTTCCCTTCTCTGGTACTGCCTTCACGTCGCGGTTCCCTCGGACGACATCACCGAGACGATCCGCGACGTACTGCCGCCGCGGGTCGCTTCAGGCGCTCGCCCGGGACGGTTCGGTCTTCGGGGTGCTGCCGGCGCTGCGGACCGGCGCCGTAGAGCGCCCGCGCAGCTTTCGGGCACCGCGCCGGGTCGCGCTCGACCGGGTGCCGAGCGCGGCGGTGAGCCGGTCCAGATAGATCGCCAGGATCACCACGGCCAACCCACCCTCGAAGCCGAGTCCGGTCCTCAGCTCCGAGATGGCGCCGGTCACCGTCGTGCCGAGGCCGTCCGCGCCGACCATGCCGGCGATGACCACCATGGACAGCGACAGCATGATCACCTGGTTGACGCCGGCCATGATCGTGCCGACCGC
>JBAUUM010000457.1:0-1552 GCA_049582705.1 Actinocatenispora sp. | reverse complement strand
TCTTTCGTCTCCCCCGGCGTGCTGCTCTGCCTCACCACGCCGGCCCGTCGCTCCGACCTCGTACCTCGACCGGTGCGCCGCTCAGCCGCCCGGCCCGGCCCTGCAGCTGCTCGGCCTGGCAACCGGCCCGGTGCTCAGCTTGCCCGGTGTTCAGCTGGTTTGACGCTCAGCTGGCGTACGGGTTCTGCACGTCGGTGTTGTAGTGCACGGTGTCCGGGGTGCCGTCGTGGTCGGTGTCGGCGACCGTGGTGTCGACGGCGCCGTCCTCGTTGGCGTCCCGCGCGTACACGTCGGCGTTGCCGTCGTAGTCGGTGTCCGCGGCGTAGGTGTCGGCGCGACCGTCGTAGTTCTGGTCGTAGACCGCGTGGTCCACGGTGCCGTCCTCGTTCGCGTCGCGACCCACGACGTCCACGTGGCCGTCCTCGTTACGGTCGCCGTAGACCGTGTCGGCGACGTGGTCGTGGTTGGTGTCGGCGACCTCGGTGTCGAGGGTGTCGTTGCCGTTCGAGTCGTAGTACTCGTTGTCCGCCCAGCCGTCGCCGTCGGTGTCGTTGGCCACGGCGTTCGCGTACCCGTCGCCGTCGGTGTCCACCGTCTCGGTGGAGGTGCCGTCGGTGTAGCTCGCAACGATGGTGTGGTCGTCGTCCTGGCTGACGTCGGCTCCGGTGTCGAAGTCGCTCATCGATGCTTCCCCTTCTCTTCCGCCGACCCTCTGCCCGGCGACTGACAAGAACAGTACGTACCCCTCGCCACCCGGAGATCCCGCATTCGTGCCATGACCAGGCACAACCCGAGCGGCCGACGCATCCGCACCGCAGTACGCCATCGACCGCAGGCCACGCGGTGAGTACGACAGACATCGAAACCCGCCGACTGATTACTCACCGAGTAATTAACAACACGCCCCGTGTCTCCCGCCGCTCCATCTCCGTTAGGCCGCTGAGGGGACTTGCAGGGCGTCAGGCCACCAGAGCCGCGCGTCGACATGATGCCCTGCTGACATTCGAAGAAGGGAAATTCATGAGGGTGATCAGACGACTCGCGGTCGCAGCCGGGGCAGCGACCGCCGGGTTGGCCCTGGCTCTGCCGGCGGCCGGCTACGCGGACGCCGGCACCAGTGGCAATGTGGGCGTGGGCAACGGCAGCCAGGTCCAGGCGCCGGTACAGGGGCCCGCCAACGTGTGCGGCAACGGTCTCGGCGCCGTGGGTGCCGGCAGGGGAACCTGCGTCGACGGGCACGCCACCGCGGAGAACCCCGGCTGCCCGGACGGCTCCGAGCCGGGAACCGACAAGTACTGCCCGCAGAGCGAGAGCCCGTCGCCCAGCGAATCGCCGGCCGAGCCGAGTGCATCGCCGGTCACATCGCACCCCGTCGCACCGGTCACTCCGGTCTCCGACAACCGGCCGACCCTGCCGGTCACCGGGTCGTCCCTCACGATTCTGGTGACGGCCGCACTCGTACTGCTGGCCGGTGGTGTGGGCTTCCTGTTCTTCGCCCGCCGTCGCCGCGCCTGAACCACAGGCACACCGGCAGTACCGCAGCGGCGTGCCG
>JBAUUM010000456.1:0-11469 GCA_049582705.1 Actinocatenispora sp. | reverse complement strand
GCGCCGAGCAGTCCGGAGGCCGTGGTCCGCGCGTACTTCCAGGCCGTCAACCAGCGCGACTACCGCACCGCGTGGCGGCTCGGCGGCAGCAACCTCGGGCAGTCCTACGGCGCCTTCGTGAGCGGGTTCCGGGGCACCGAGCACGACACGGTCACGATCAACGACACGTACGACAACACCGTCGCGGTGCACCTCGTCGCCGTCCAGACCGACGGCTCGACGCGCAGCTACTCCGGTGTCTACACGGTCAGCGACCACGTGATCTCCAGCGCGCACGTGGTGCAGGCGCCGGGCAGTGACGAGGGGCTGTGCGGTGCGCCGAACAACCCGTGGGACTACAACTTCTGCCACCGTGGCGGCCTCATCTACCAGCCGGACGCCGGCTTCTGCTCGACCTTCGACTGCATCGAGACCTTCGAGCAGGGCACCGGCTACGTCGTGCAGTGCCAGGACGGCATGTTCAGCCACTCCGGTGGCAAGTCGGGTGTCTGCTCGTACCACGACGGCGAGAAGCGGAACCTGTACGGCCCGAGCTGACCAACACCGTGCACGTCACGGCTGGTCAGCGGTGACCTGCGTCACTTCCGGGTCCTGTGCTCGTTGAACGATCCGAAAGCACCGTCCCACGCCAGGTACCCGCCCGGGCGTGGCCGTCGTCAGCCGGTCGGGTCCGGGCGGGTCCTGCTCCTACTGCAGGAGGCCGAGGCGATGTTGACAATTCTGCTGAACAGGTTGTCCCCGAAACCCCGGTACGTCGGCAAGCACCGTGCCGGCGTACCCGTCACCGGCGCATCCGTCACCGGGGCACCGACCAGTCCGGCCACCGAGCGCCCGGACAACTGAGCACCATTCCGGTCCCATAGCCGGTGGTACGGACGCGTCGGGTCCGGAACCGCCGGCGGCGAGTGGCCGGGCGGCGTCGTGCGGACGTTGCCCGGCCGCTCCGCCACAGGGGCCGCGCCTCGGCACTTCCGGGCCGCCGGACGCACCGCGCCGCCGGACGTACCGCGCCGCCGGACGCACCGCGCGGTCAGGTCTCCTGGGTGGTCTGCGCCGACTGGACCTGTGCGTTGTCGCCCAGTTCCCAGCTCGGCGTGGACTCGCCCACCGGCAGCGGCGCGCCCGTGTACTCCAGCAGGACGAGGGCGATGTCGTCGTCCAGCATGCCGTTCACCCACTCCAGCAGGGCCGCCTCCAGGGAGGCCAGCCCGTCCTGGACGGTGCCGTGCCCGAGCAGGCCCCAGGCGCGTTCCTCGATCGGGAAGAACTCGCCGTTGCGGCGGGCCTCGGCCAGGCCGTCGGTGTAGAGCAGGATGCGATCGCCGGGCTCCAGGCGCTGCACCTTGGGCCGGGCCAACGGCATGAAGCCCAGCGGCGGTGCCGGCGCCGGTGGTTCCAGCGGGATCGCCTGACCGCGGCGCAGCAGCAGCGGGGCCGGGTGGCCGCAGTTGAGCACGGTGAGCGTGCCGCCGCGCTCCTCCAGCAGCGCCGCGGTGACGAAGTCCTCCAGGCCCACCGACCGGGCCACGGCCCGGTCCAGGTCGGCGAGGATCGCCCGCAGGTCGGCCCGCTCGTACGCGACGTGCCGGTACGAGCCGAGCACGATGCTGGCCAGCCGGACGGCGTCGAGGCCCTTGCCCCGTACGTCGCCGATCAGCAGGCGGACCCCGTACGTGGTGTCGATCGCCTCGTACAGGTCACCACCGATGTCGGCCTCGGCGCTGGCGGAGACGTACCGGGCGGCCAGGGGCAGGCTACCGACCTGCGGTCCCAGCGGGCCGAGGATGGCCTTCTGCGCCACCGACGCGAGCCGGGAGAGCGCGGCGAAGCGTTCCACCTGTCGCTGCCGTACCGCGCCGACCGCGGCGGCGATGCCGGTGGCGACCAGTACCGCGATCACGCTGACCCCGACGGACAGCTGCGGGCCGCCCGGTGAGGTCAGCCAGAACATGGTGGCCAGCACCACGGACAGCAGGCCGACGGGCAGTACGGTGCGCCAGGAGCCGAACGCGGCGGCCAGGAACGCCGGGGTGGCCAGCAGGCCCACGTAGCCGGGGTCGCGGCCGTCGGCGAGTTCGACCGCCGCGACGAGGACGAGCAGCACCAGGGCGGCACCGAGCCCGGCACGGGCATCGGGGCGCATGGCGCGGCGCGTCGGGTTTCGTGGCATCGGACTTCCTGACCGAGGGCGAACTGCTGCACACAGGATGCCCCGGCAGCGATCAGGATGCGAGACCCACCGCAGCCGCTGCCCGCAGGTCGTCCTGCCGAGAGCAAGACGGTACGACGTTCTGCACGATAGCCGCCGACGGCGTCGGCGCCGCGAGCGGCGGCGGGGTCGACCGGAGGCGTGCCGGGAGGGGCGCCGAGAGGCGCGATCAGGGCCTGGCGGACAGGCCCTGGCCGTCGGTCAGGAGAGCACCACGTAGTTGATCTGCACGGAGGTGTCGGACAACGACGCGATCTTCGAGTATGCCCCGCTGGTCAGGTCGAAACAGCGGTCACCCGAGTAGGGGCCCCGGTCGTTGATCGTGATCACGACGGACTTGCCGGTGTCCGGGTTCGTGATGCGGACCTGGCTGCCGAACGGCAGGGTCAGGTTGGCGCCGGTGAGGGCGTCCGCGTTGAACTTGTCGCCCTTGGCCGTGGTCGTCCCGGTGGCCACGTAGCCGGCGGCGCAGCTGCCGTTCTGTCCGGCGGCGGAGGACTGGTCGCCGTGGCTCTCGTCGGCGTCCTTGTTGTCGGACGCGCCGGACCCGGACGCGTGGGCGTCCTTGGTCTCCGTGGAGTCCCGCACCTCGGTGCGGTCGTTGTCGCGGGACGCGCGCTGCAGGGACTGGCGGTCGGTCTGCGGGCCGCTGGCAGAGGTGGAACTCTGCGGCGGGCCGGATTCGTGCCCGGTGAGGGTCCACGAGACGGTACCGACCGTGACGGCGGCGACAACGAGTCCGGTGGCGATCGGAAGTACCGGGCGCCCGAGCCGGCCGCTACGCCGAGCCACGTGTTTGCCGTCCAACGCTTGTCCCCTTACGTCCGCAGCGGGTCCCGCGGAACATAACGAACGGGTTACCTGCGAGGCAACCCCGGATGCGTGGTAGGTCCGGTGCGCACGGTAATACTCGATCTGTATGTCCAGTTACGGGGCATTCTCAGGGGTGCTGACCTAGGGATAATGTCTTGCACGTCACCCTAGTTCTGGGGGTATTCCCCTAGTGGTCCGTCCTGTGTGGACCGTCCCGGTCGGAGCTCGTGTCGCCGGCGACGCAGCCTCAGCGGCATCAGGGCCGACTCCAGCTGCACGGCCAGGCTCATCTTGGACGCACCCTGCCGGCGTTCCTCGAACCGGATCGGGACCTCCATGACCTTGTGGCCCCGTAGTACCGCACGGTAGTTCATCTCCACCTGGAAGCTGTACCCGTTGCTGCCCACGGTGGCCAACTGGAGGTCACGGAGAGTGTCGGCACGCCACAGCTTGAAGCCCGCGGTCACGTCCCGGATGCGCAGCGACAGCAGACGCTGGACGTAGAAGTTCGCCCAGCCGGACAG
Organism: Actinocatenispora sp.; assembly: GCA_049582705.1. GTDB lineage: Bacteria > Actinomycetota > Actinomycetes > Mycobacteriales > Micromonosporaceae > Actinocatenispora. The sequence goes on along the minus strand of JBAUUM010000456.1, from coordinate 7,923 downwards.
CAGGCGCCGGTGCAGTTTCCATTCCTCGGCGAGTACCCCGCCGGTCACGTACCGGGAACCGATCACCAGATCGGCCCGGGTGGAGTGCAGGGTGCCGAGCATCTCCGGAATGCACTCCGGCGGATGCGACAGGTCGGCGTCCATCTGCACGACGAAGTCCGCGCCGCCGTCCAGCGCCCGCGTCATCCCGTCCACGTACGCGCGGCCCAGGCCCTCCTTGACGGTCCGGTGCACGACCGAGACCCGGGTCGGTCCGTCGGCGTTCAGCTCTTCGGCGAGCGCGTCGGCCACCGCGCCGGTGCCGTCCGGGCTGTTGTCGTCGACCACCAGCACCCGGACCCCCGACAGGGGCAACGTCAGCAGGGCGCGCACGATGACCGGAAGGTTGTCCGCCTCGTTGTAGGTCGGCAGCACCACGGTCACCGCCGAGTCACACCACGGGGCGGGAAGGGCCACAGCCTTGGCGGCACGGTCAGCCGTCGGGTTGGAAGGCATGTCCTGATGATCGCCCACCACGTTGCTCGTCATCCGCTCGGACGCCCCTCCGGTCTCGAAGACAGCTCTGCGCGCCCGGTCGGGTCCGAAGCGTCAGAAAGGTCGGACTCTCGGTAGTCACGAACTGACAGATTAGAACAGGCAGGACAGATCGGCGCGGCCCGGACGGTACCTCAGCCGGACCAGCCCGACGCGCTCACCAGGCGCTCGCCGCTTCGCCGCCCCGGCCGTCAGTACCGGACCGTGATGCGGCGCCGCTCACCGTCGACCGTCATCTCGCCGCCGATCGGCACGACCAGCTGCGGATCGGTGTGACCGACATCGACGTTGAACACGATCGGCACGTCCGGCCGGTACTCGCCGAACGCCCGCAGCACGGCCTCGCGCTGCCCCACCACGTACTCGGCCTTCTGCTCCGGAGTGTTCCGCTGGTCCCGTGCCCACGCCTTGGGCCGCCCGATCACCGCGGCCGCGACCTGCGCCAGCAGGCCACGCTCGCCCATGCCCATCAGTACCCGGTACACGAACTCGTCCGACGGCATCTCCTCGGACGTCTCCAGGAGCAGCACGCACCCGGCGTAGGCCGCCGGGTCCCGCAGGTACCGGCTGGCCCGCAGGTTGAAGTCGACGATCTCCAGGCAGCCGCCCCAGACCCGCCCGGTCACCACCTGCCGTGGCCCGTGCCACTGCCAGCCCTCCGCGGGCTGCATCGGCGGCTCGGCGTCCACGTCGACCGAGTCGTCCCCCCAGTCCTTCTCCTCGTCGGTGTAGCTGTGCGCCGGCCGCAGCTCGTAATCGTCGTGGGTGAACAGCGCGGCCCGCAGCGACTCCTCGGTATGCGGATTCATCCGGCCGTACCGGCCGAACGAGGTCATCACCGCGCCGCCGTAGTAGGACACGATGCCGAGGTTCCACAGGTAGTTGCACAGGTTGGTGTTGTCGCTGAGCCCGAAGAACGGCTTCGGGTTCGCGCGCAGCAGCTCCGGATCGAGGTGCCGCAGCACGGTGATCTCGTCCTCGCCGCCGATGCTGGTCAGTACCGCCCGGATCGCCGGGTCGGCGAAGGCGCCGTGGATGTCCGCCGCCCGCTCCTGCTGGCTGGCGCCGAGCTTCCGGGTGGTCGGGTACTCGACCGGGATCAGCCCGAAGTCGTCCCGCAGCCGCCGGAGGCCCAGCTCGAACGGCCGGGGGAACAGCCCCGGGAGGGCGGCCGCGGGGGACAGCACCGCCACCTTGTCACCGGGCCGTGGCTTGTCCGGGTAGCTCAGCATGGCGGGACGCTATCAGTACCGGACCCGTTGCGGCGCTGCATTTCCCGGCCGTCGGCGTGCGTTCGGTCGTACCGTGCCGGGGGCCGGTGGAATCGACGGTGATCGTCCCGTGCCCGGCCCGGACCCCCGCCCGCCGGCCGGACCGTCCGGCTGCCGGAGTGCCAGCGGTGGCACCTGCGTAAACTGCGGTGAATGTTCGTGGTCAGTCGAGTTCTGCGGAACGTGCCCGAGCCGCTGCGCTCGCTGCTCATCAGGCACCGCGAGCTGCTGAAGTTCCTGCTGGTCGGCGGCACGTGCTTCGTGATCACCGCGGTCGTCAACTACGCGTTGAAGCTCACCGTGCTTCAGGAGAAGCCGGTCACGGCGCTCACGGTGGCGACGATCGTCGCGACGGTCGTGTCGTACATCCTGAACCGGGAATGGTCGTTCCGGACCCGTGGCGGCCGGGAGCGTCACCACGAGGCGGCGCTGTTCTTCCTGATCAGCTTCCTGGGTGTCGGCGTCAACGACGTACCGCTGCTGATCTCCCGGTACGTACTGCAGCTGCAGACGCCGACGGTGAGCCTGCTGGTCCAGGAGGTCGCCGACTTCACCAGCGGCATGGTGCTGGGGACCCTGCTCGCCATGGGCTTCCGGCTGTGGGCGTTCCGCCGGTTCGTCTTCCCGGAGGCCAACGTCCGCCCGCATCCGGACGACGCCGCGGGGCCGAAGTCGGTACCGGACGCGTCGGCTGCGGACGACGTGGCCTGAGGTTTGGCGAGAAGAGGGCTCCGCCCTCCTCTCGCGCTCTCCACCCGGGACATGGCGAGAAGAGGGCTCCGCCCTCCTCTCGCGCTCTCCACCCGGTCGGGGGAGGGCCCCCGACGCCCCCCAGATTTTCTGGGTGGGGTGCGGGGGAAGGTTCAGGGGCGCGGGCGTTGCACGAGAACCTCCGCGCTGCCGCTGGCGTTGCGGGCGAACTCCGCGTATCCACGGGGCCTGGGCGCGGACGGCCGCCACCCCCCTCCGGGTGGCGGCCGTCCGAAACGGTGTGCGCGGCGCTTCTCAGCGCAGGTACGAGGTGCTGCGGTCGAGGAGGTCGCGGGACGCGAGTTCCTTCCGGAGCGGGATGTCCTTGTCGATCCAGCCGTCCGGCTTGATGCCCCAGTGGCTGGCGTTCGTGTCGCCGGCACCGAGCAGCTGCTGCTGCAGAGGGCTGAGGGAGGCGAACCACTCGCTGTCCCGGTCCGGCTGGACCTCGTCGAGCGGCCGGATCCAGCGGTAGGTGTAGCCGATGAAGATGTGCTTGCGGGTGAGCTCGGAGAGGTTCACCGACCGCGAGTGCCACAGCCGCCGGTCGAAGATGAACGCGTCGCCGGCCTTCGCCTGGATCTCGATGGCGCCCTCGGGGCGGATCACCGGGTCGCCCGGCTTCTCCGGTCGTCCGGCCAGGCTGTTGTTGACGTGGCTGCCCGGAATGATCTGGGTCGCGCCCCGACCGGTGATGCTCAGGTCGGTGAGGAGGTAGCAGATCTTCGTCATGAACATCGGGCGCGGATTCATGTCCACGTCGGCGTTCTGCCGGTAGCCGTCCTGGTGCCAGTTCCAGAACGGGTCGCCCGGCTCGCTGATCGGCGGGTTGACGTCGATGTGGTTGTGGTGGCTGTAGATGTTCCAGCCCATCAGCCCCCAGATGTACGGGAACGTCGTGGGGTAGTGGAGCAATTGGGTGAAGAGGGGGTTTCGGGGGAAGAAGCCCATCACGTGGATGGACTTGTCGGGCCGCAGCCGATCCGCGGACTGCTCCTCGTCGTAGACCTTGTCGACGGCCTCTTCGAGGCGCGACCGCATGGTCTCGTCCAACGCGTTGCGGATGATCAGGTAGCCCTGCTCCTGATATTGCCGGCGTTCTTCCTCGCTGATGGGCTCGTAACCGGTGGTTCGAACGTCAGCGTCGGCTTGCAGCGTCATGGTTGAGGAACCTCCTTCACCCACTCAATGCACCACGGCCCGGAAAGGTTGCACGGGCGCGGGCATTGAGCCGGATTGGGTACGCACTATTTCTCTGCGTAACGGGGTAATTGCTTCAGGTGTCATTTCTCGGGGGCAGCATCAGCCGCGTCGGGGTTCACGCCAAGGAATCGCGACAATCCGACGATAGGCGACCGGCTCAACGATAGGCGCCGAGCGCCGCGTTCGCGATAGCACGGTGTGTGGCGGAGACGATACGGCGTAGCCCTTCGTCCATCGAGTCGGCGAGGAACTGGCGGCGTCGCCGCCGGCCGTCCGCGGTCAGGTCCGTGTACGCGGGCGGCACCGCGCCCAGCTCCCGGCCCAGCGAGGCCAGGACCGCGTCGGTGCGGTCCGGCTGCTCCGACCAGATCAGCGCGCTGTTGAACCAGGCCTCGGTACGCGACAGCAGGCTGCGGTCCGTGAACACCACCCGGCTGGACCGGAGGATCCCCAGCCGGCGGGTCCGCTGCCGCTGGCACAGTCCGGCCTCTTCGAGCGCGTCCCCGGCCCGGACCACGGCCTCCTCGGCGAACCGGGGCAGCCAGACGTCCAGCGTGCTGACGCCCGGATCGGCCCGGATCGTGTCCGCCGCCGCCCGGACCAGCTCCCGTTGCCCATGCGGGTCGGCCACGACCCGCGGCGTTGCGTCCGCGAGGACCAGTACGCCGGAGATGGTCAGCTCGGCGAGCAGGCCGCCGGCGACGACCATGGCCAGGATCGTCGGGTGGTAGCGGGGCCTGCCCTGTTCGTCGTGGCCCAGCACGTACAGGGCCTCGGGCAGCGGCAGTCGCGCGGTCGACCGGTCGTACGGTGCCGGCTCGGGCTCTGGTTCGTGCCGGCCGCCGGAGTACAGGGTCACCGCTCCGCGAGGTACTGACGACCGGCGGCCCGCAGCCGGGCGTGTACCCCCTCGTACGCGGTGGGAGTGCCGAGGTAGCGCTTGGCCACCTTCGCGACCATCGTGTAGTTGCTGTCCACCACGTTGCCGACCGGCGCCTGCCCGGCCTGCGCGACCAGCTGGTACGCGTCCAGGGTGTCCAGGCCGGTCAGGTCGGCCGCCCAGGTCACCAGGTCGTGCTGGCTGATCCGGAACGCGTCCTCCAGCGGCCGGGCGGACCCGGTCGACATCAGGTGCTCGTCGGATTCCAGCCGGGGCCACGGGGTGCCGACGCCCTTGACGAGGTCGACCGCGACCACGGTGTTCATCGCGGCCTCGACCGCGGCACCGGTGACCTCGCCCTCGCCCTGCCGGCAGTGCCCGTCGCCGATCGCGAACAGCGCGCCGGGCACGTTGACGCCGAGGTACACGGTGACGCCGGCACGCAGCTCCGGGGTGTCCATGTTGCCGCCGTGCGCGTCGGGCGTGATCGTCAGGCGCGCCTCCCCCGCGGCGGGTGCCACGCCGACGGTGCCGTGCATCGGGTCCAGCGGCAGCTCGACGGTGTAGTCGGAGCGGCTGGCCCGGTACCGCACGGTGCCCGCGGCGGCGTCGACCTCGTACCGCCAGACCCGTTCCTCCAGCGGCGCCTGCAGCGTCGCCGTGGTGTGCGTACCGGTCAGCGCGCCGAAGTGGGGCAGGGTCGTGGTGACCGCCCAGTCGCGCGCCGGCGCGATGTCCACGAAGTGCAGGGCGAGCGTGTCGCCCGGCTCCGCGCCCTCCACGTAGAACGGTCCGGTGACGGGGTTCAGGTACGGGAAGTTGCACACCTGCGAGGGCAGGTCGGTGACCGACCGGACCACGCCGCCGAAGCAGTCCTCGGTGTACATCGACACCAGGTCGCCGGGTCGGATCCGGCGCACCGGCTCACGGCCGCCGAAGGTGTAGGCCAGTTCCTCCGGCACGGGTCGGTACTCGACGAGATCGCTCATGCGGTGGCCTCGGCAGACGAAGACGGGTCGACGGACACGGGTTCCTCGGGCAGCGCGTCGGGCAGGGTGGGTCGCCGGCCGGCGGCGTACAGACCGATCAGGACCAGCGCGCCGACCCCGAGCCAGACGATACCCAGGACCTGCGCGGCCACCTGCGCGTTGATCACCACGTACAGCAGGATGGCGAAGCCGATCACGGGTACGACCAGGTGCACGAGCCAGCGTCGGCTGCCGTTGCGGACGACGTAGTGCGAGACGACCGAGACGTGCAGGACCAGGAACGCCGTCATGGCGCCGAAGTTGATGAGCGAGCTGAGCGTCGCGATCCCGTCGGCGAGGCTCGCCATGTACTCGCCGATGGCCAGGGTGATCACGGCGGTGACGATGATCGCGTTGGTCGGCACGAGGCGCTTGACGGACACCTTGGCCAGCAGCTTGGGCAGCTGCCGGTCGCGGGCCATGGCGTACAGCAGCCGGGAGATGGCGACCTGGGCGACGAGCGAGTCGGCGAAGCCCCAGGCGATCGCGGTGGCGGTCTGGGTCAGGCCGGACAGCCAGCCCCCGCCGGCCACGCCCGCGGCCTGGTAGAAGGCCACGCCGTCCGGGTCGCCGTTCTTGATCAGGTCGGCGGAGTGCGGTACCAGCAGGCCGGCGATCCAGGTCTGGGCGATGAACAGCAGACCGGCCAGGCCGAGCGCGGCGATCATCGACCGGCCGATCTTCCGGGCCTCGCCGCGGTTCTCCTCGGCCAGCATGGAGATGCCGTCGAAGCCGAGGAAGGACAGCGCCGCCACGGACACCGCGCCGAACACCACCGGCCAGGAGAAGGTGTGCGCGTTGTACAGCGGGCTCAGCGGCGACCCGTGCGCCTTGCCGTCGGCGATCGCGGCGATGCCGATGACGAGGAAGATCGCCAGGACGATCAGCTCACCGACCAGCATGACCCGGGTGACCAGTGCGGTCAGTTTGATGCCGAGGCCGTTGACGACGGTGTTGAAGCCGAGGAACACGATCAGCCACACCCAGACGGGGACGGCCGGGATGGTGGCGTGCATGGCGACGCCGGCAACCAGGTAGAGCAGGCTCGGCACCAGCAGGTAGTCCAGCAGGACCATCCAGCCGGCGAGGAAGCCGACGGGCGGCGCGATGCCGCGGCCGGCGTAGCTGTAGACCGACCCGGTCATCGGGAAGGCCCGCACCATCTGCGCGTACGACGCCGCGGTGAACATCATCGCGATCATGCCGATCGCGTAGGCGAGGGCGACCATGCCGCCGGACGTCTCGTAGACGCTGCCGAAGATGCCGAACGGCGCGATCGGCACCATGAAGATCAGCCCGTAGAAGAGCAGATCCGCGAAGCCCAGCGACCGTCTGAGCTCCTGCTTGTACCCGAACCGCCGGAGGTTGTCCTGCTTGTAGGCCACGGCGCGAACCTAGATCACCGATCGGCGCTGGCGTAGGCCCTGAACAGGGGCAGTTCGCTGGGACTCGTCCCGGTTGGGCCCGATGTCACGGACAGTGAGTCAGGATCGCGAGGTGACGCGCGTCACCTCAAGGATTTCATGGCTTTCCGTAGAGAAAGTGATCTGCGCCACTAGGTGATCCTTGGCTTCCGGCCAGCTACTTTCCGTCGCAATATTCCGCGCCTCAGCTAAACGACCGGCCGCGTGCCGCCCATCCACTCGACGATCCGCCACGAATACCCGGGTCGGTGCCACGAGCCGGAAGGAGTACGCCAGGTGCCCGTTCCCGACGTCTCTCCCCGGGCCGACCCGCGCCGGCGGATGCTGCTCACCTCCGGAGCCGCGGTCCTGCTCGCCGCGGCCGGGTGCGGTTCCGACCAGCGGACGCCCCGGCACCCCCACGCCGACGGCGACGCCGGTCCGGCCACGCCGACCCCGACCACCGCGCGGCCCCGACCCACCGCGCGGCCTCGGCGCATCCACTACGGTCCGGGCGCCGACCAGTTCGGCGACCTCCACGGGGCCGGCGACGCCGACCGGCTGCCCGCGGGCCGGCCCGTCGTGGTCGTCCTGCACGGCGGCTTCTGGCAGGCGTCCTACGGACTCGACCTGGGCGCACCGCTCGCCGCGGACCTGGCCGCCCGGGGCTACCTCGCCTGGACCTGGAGTACAGGAGGCTCGGCGCCGGTGGCGGCTGGCCGCACACCTTCCAGGACGTCGCCGCCGGCATCGACCACCTGGCCGGGCTCGGGCTGCGGAACGCGCCGGTCGGGATCGTCGGACACTCCGCCGGTGGCCAGCTCGCCGCCTGGGCCGCGGCCCGGGGCCGGCTC
>JBAUUM010000455.1:0-3415 GCA_049582705.1 Actinocatenispora sp. | reverse complement strand
CCCCCACTTCAAGAGTCACGGCACCAGCGCGTCACCGGCCTGGCGAAGGCCGGCCGACCCGGGCCTCCGACGGGGACCCCTCCCCGGCAACGGCCACTAGCGTCGTCCCCGCGCAACGGGCGCAGCTGACCGGTCGAGGGGATGGTGAGCCGTGGACAGTACAGACGTCTTCGCCGTGGTGGTCGTCGTGGTGGCGATCTCGGTGTTGTACATCGTTCCGATCGTGATCTGCGGCCTCAAGGGCAAGCAGAACATGATCACCCTGGGAGTTTTCTTCCACCCCGTCTGGTGGGTCTGCGCGATCCGGTTGGCCAAGCCAGCGTCGTGGTGGGCGCGGCGCTACTACGGCCCGGAGAAGCTCGCCCGCGCCGACGAACGGTTCGGTTCCCACGTGGTCGACTCGACGGCGTGGGCGACCGACGAGGACGAGGACGACAAGCGCGTCGGTTCCCGCCCCTGATCGACGGGCTTCGACCAGGTCGTCGAGAGACAGCACCGACTGAGCCCGGACGCGAATCGGGACGCCCAGTGGGCGTCCCGATTCGGGTGCGGCAGGCGCCGGACCCCCGCGCGGAGGGCCGGGGCGGCGTCAGTCGCGGTTCTTGGCCAGCGCCTTGAGTCGCGTCATCGAGCCGTTGAACTTGTCCTGGTCACCGGCGAACGTGCCCGAACTGGCGTACTGCCAGATGGTCCAGGTGGCCGTGCCGGCCGGCGCGCTCGGCTGGCTGGAGCTGTACCGGGCGATCCAGAACGGGTTCGTCTTGGCGAACGCGCTGGAGTTCCCGGTGCAGGTGTTCCACCAGTCGAACGTCGTGTAGATCATCGGGTACTTGTGCCACCGGGTGTGCATGTAGTTCGAGAACGACTTGATCCAGGACACCATGCTGGCGTGGGACAGGCCGTAGCACGTGCTGCCGCTCGGGTTGTACTCCATGTCCAGCGCCGGGGGCAGCGTCTTGCCGTCGGCCGACCAGCCACCGCCGTGGTTGGAGAAGTACTTGGCCTGCGTGGCGCCGCTGGACGAGGCCGGGCGGGCGAAGTGGTACGCGCCGCGGATGAAGCCCGCCGAGCGGGAGGCCGTGTAGTTGCGGTTGAACTGTGGGTCCGTGTAGCTGGTGCTCTCGGTGGCCTTGATGTAGGCGAACCGGGCGCCCTTGCTGTAGTTCGACGACCAGTTCACGGTGCCCTGGTAGTGCGAGACGTCCATGCCCTTCACGGTGGTGGCCGCGTTCGCCGGGGACGCGCCGGCGAGCAGTCCGGCTGCGGTCGCGGCTGCCGCCGCCGTGGCCAGGACGGCCCGGAACATCCGCCGACGCGGACCGACTCGGGTGGAGCTGTGCATGGGGACCCTCCTCCTCGTCCAGCCGACAAGGGGGGTTCCGGGCTGGACAGAGCACAGGCTGCCATCCCCGGAACAGTGATCTCCCTGTACTTTCCCGGATCCGGAGTCCGGTGCGGTCCCGCGCCACATGCGCCACGTGCGCCAGGCGCGCCCGGACGGCGCGGACGGCGCAGGCGCGCCCGGACCTCGCGGGCGGCCCGCGGAACACGACCCATGCTGGCCGGCCGTGTCCCGCGAGCCGTCGCGACGGGCGGCTACCCGGCCATGTTGACCAGGCGCAGGTACCGCTGCCAGTCGAAGTACGGACCGGGGTCGGTGTGGTCGGTGCCGGGCACCTCGTAGTGGCCGATGATGTGGTTGCGGTCGATGGGGACGCCGTACCGGTCGCAGACGGCGCGGGTCAGCGCGGCCGACGCGTGGTACATGTTCGCGGTGAACCAGCTCGGGTCGTCGACCCAGCCCTCGTGCTCGATGCCGATGCTGCGGGTGTTGTAGTCCCAGTTGCCGGCGTGCCAGGCGATGTCGTGTTCGCGCACCAGCTGGTCGACGTACCCGTCGGCGGACCTCACCAGGTAGTGGATGGACACGTCGCTGGACGGGTCCTGGAAGATGTCGACCGCGTCGGCGAAGTACTCCTGGGTGACGTGGATGACGACGTAGTCGATCGGGTAGCTGCTGGGCCTGCTGGACACGGTGAAGTTGGACGAGTCGGCGGGCACCCAGTGCGCGGCCGGGTAGTCGACGGTGCCGGCGGCGTGCGCGCCGGTGGCCGGCAGGAGGCTGGCTCCGGCGACTCCGGCCGCCGCGGTGAACAGCCCACGGCGGGTCAGGCGGTGCTGGCTGAGGCTCATGGCCCCTCCTTCGGGGATCGACACAGCGACAGCAGACTCGTACCAGCGACGCCTCTTGTCAATAGTTGCCCGTCGGTACAGTGGCAGCGACAAATTCCTCCAGGACGACCTCGCGTCGTCTCCGGACGGCTCGTATCCGCCCCGCACCCGTGCTCGTTGGCCGTACGGGCGCCCGGGTCAGACTGGGATCCGTACGCACACGGGGATGGAGCACATGGTCTTACGACAGTCCACACCGAGCCGCCGACTCCTGCTGCTGGGCGCGCTGGCGCTGCCGCTCACCGCGTGCGCCCGACGCGACGGTCAGGCGGCGGGATCGTCGCCCACCACTCCGGCGTCGCCATCGGCGTCGAGCGGGCGGGTCGACCGGGCCACCGTGACGGCGCACTTCTCGGCGCTGGAACGGAAGTACGACGCCCGCCTCGGCGTCTACGCCATGACCACCGGCAGCGACAGCGGTGCCGGTGCCGGCAGGACCGTCGCGTACCGGGCCGGCGAGCGGTTCGCGTTCTGCTCCACCTTCAAGGCCCTCGCCGCCGCCGCGGTCCTGCATCACCACCCGCTGTCCCACCTGGACACCGTCATACCGATCCGCCGGGCGGACGTGGACTCGATCTCGCCGATCACCGAACAGCACATCGGCGGCAGCATGACGATCCGGCAGTTGTGCGACGCCGCGATCCGGTACAGCGACGGCACCGCCGGCAACCTGCTGATGCGCGACATCGGCGGCCCCGACCGACTCACCGGGTACCTGCGCGGCCTCGGCGACACGGTCAGCCGGATGGACCAGTACGAGCCCGCACTGAACCGGGACCGTCCCGGCGACCTGCGGAACACCACCACGCCCCGCGCGCTCGCCGCCGACTACCGCGCGATCGTGCTCGGCGGCGCGCTGCCCACCGACAAGCGGGCGCTGCTGAAGGAGTGGCTGCGCCGCAGTACGACCGGCGCGCTGGCCGTCCGGGCCGGGGTGCCGCGCGGCTGGACGGTCGCCGACAAGACCGGGCACGGCGACTACGGCCGCTCCAACGACGTCGCCATCGCCTGGCCGCCCCACGGCGCACCGCTGGTCATCGCCGTCATGTCCGACCGGCACGGGTACGACGCGAAGCCCGGACAGGCGATCATCGCGGACGCCACCCGGTACGTCGTCGACATGCTCCGCTAGCCCACTCGCCCCACCGTCAGAACAAGGTCCCGCCACCCTCCTGTGCAGCGA
>JBAUUM010000454.1:0-18772 GCA_049582705.1 Actinocatenispora sp. | reverse complement strand
CCGCCGGACCGAGCCGGGGCGTGCCGCCGGACGCACCGCTCGGTACCGGTGCCGCCGACGAACCCACTCGAAAGTGGACGGATGCAGGGGTTTCGTCCTTGGTAGACAAGGTGTATACAAGTGGCCTATGAGCAGTCTACAGAATGTCGGCGGGCGGATCGGGTCCGCTCGGGACGTGACGTACAAGTGGCTGAAACAGCACATCGCCGAGCTGCCCCGGGACGGCGGGGTCTTCCTCAGCGAGTCGGAGGTCGCCCAGGCGGCCGGCACGTCACGGACACCGGTGCGCGAGGCACTGCTGCGGCTGCAGACCGAGGGGCTGCTGACGATCGTGCCGAAGAAGGGTGCCTACGTGCCGCCCATCTCCGACAACGAGATCCAGTCCGTGATGCAGGCACGGGGCCTCGTCGAGGACTGGAGCGTCCGGCACGTCGTCCCCGCGCAGCCGTCGTTCATCGGTGAACTCGAACGGATCGTCGCCGAGCAGGAGACCCTGATCGACGATCCGGTCGCGTTCATCGACCGGGACCGCGCCTTCCACCGGGCGATCGTCCGGCAGGCCGGCAATCCGGTACTGGCCGAGTTCTACGAGTCCCTGCGCGAACGGCAGATCCGGATGGGGCTGCGGGCGGTCGCGAACGAGGAGAACCGCGCCAGGACCGTACTCGCCGAGCACACCGCGATCGTGCGGTCCCTCGCCGTCGGCGACGCCGACAGCGTCTGCGCCGCCCTCGCCGCCCACCTGGAGAGCACGCTGTCCGCCCTGCGGCTCCCCGTCGCAGCGGAATGGGACCGCGCCCACTCCATGGGCGGGCTGTCATGAGGGTGGCACTGGTCCAGGTCGCGAGCCCGGCCGGGGAACCGGCCCGGGACCGCCGCGCCCGAGTGGGTGACCTCGTGCTCGGCGCCCGCGGGGCGGACCTCGTCGTACTCCCCGAGCTGTGGGCGGCGGGCTACTTCGCGTTCGACGCGTACGCCGACGAGGCGGAACCCTTCGACGGGCCCACCCTCGCGGCGGCCCGCGGCTGGGCCCGCGAGCTGGGCGCGCACGTCCACCTCGGCAGCTTCGTCGAACGCGACCGCACCGGTCGGCTCTTCAACACCGCCGTGCTGCTCTCACCGGCCGGCCAGGTCGTGCACGTGTACCGCAAGATGCACGTGTTCGGCTACGGCTCGCGCGAGGCCGAGCTGCTCACCCCCGGCGACGAGGTGGCGGTGGCGGCCACCGGGCTCGGCGACCTCGGCGCCACCACCTGCTACGACCTCCGGTTCCCGGAGCTGTGGCGCGCGCTGGTCGACGGCGGCGCGCACACCGTGGTCGTACCGGCGGCGTGGCCGGCGGCGCGTCTCGCGCACTGGCAGCTCTTCACCTCCTGCCGGGCCGTCGAGCAGCAGCTCCTGATCGTCGCCTGCAACGCGGTCGGCGTCCAGGACGGGGTGGCGCTCGGCGGGCACAGCCGCGTCGTGGACCCCTGGGGGACGGTGCTCGCCGAGGCCGGCACCGAGGAGGGCGTCACCCGGTGCGACGTCGACCCCGCGGTGGTCGACCGGGCGCGAGCGGAGTTCCCGGCGCTCGCCGACCGGCGTGCCGACCTCTCCCCCGTCAGGGCGGTACCGACACAGGACGATCGAACGGCAGGTGCCCGCAGATGAGCGAAACGATCCTGAACCTGACCGCGGCCGGCTCCGGCGAGCCGGTCACCGTACGGCCCGGCACGCTCGTCGTGGCCGGCTACACGGGCCGGGACGAGGCGGCCGTGGCCCGGCACATCGAGGAACTCGCCGCCATCGGGGTGCCGCCGCCCCCGGCGGTACCGATGTTCTACGACCTCGACCCGGCGCTGCTGACCACCGACGCCGTGGTCGACGTCGCCGGACCCGCCACGTCCGGCGAGGTGGAGCCGGTACTGGTGCGCCACGACGGCACGTACTTCCTGGGTGTCGGCTCCGACCACACCGACCGTGCCCTCGAACGGCACGACATCGCCGGCTCCAAGGCAGCGTGCCCCAAGCCGGTCGGCGGCACGGTACTGGAGATCGGCACCGACCTGTCCGGCATGGACTGGGAGAACCTGGCGGCCCGGTCCGAAGTGGACGGAGAGCTGTACCAGTCCGGCGCGGTGTCCTCGCTGCGGCACCCGGCGGACCTGGTCGACCGGATGACCGCGTCCCTCGGCGAGGTCGTCGGGGACCTCGTCCTGTTCTGCGGCACGCTGGCGCTGCTCGGCGGCACGTTCGTGCACGGCGACCACTGGTCGCTGAGTCTGGGCACGGCCGGCACCAGCCTGACCCACACCTACGAGACCGTCCAGCGGTCGACCGGGGAGTAGCCGAGCGATGAGCAAGCCCGAGTACGAGTTCTTTCCCGTCACGGACGTCGAGTACACGGTCTGTCCGGGTGGCGATCCGGCGATCACCGAACGGATCCTGGCCGCCGACCCCGACGCCGGTGTCGCCACCCGCATCCTGCGGTACGAGCCGGGGGCGGACTCCACCCCGATGGGCGTGCAGCGGCACGACTTCTGGGAGGAGGTCTACATCCTGGAGGGCTCGTTCGTCGACCTGTCCCTCGGACAGACCTTCACCACGGGCATGTACGCCTGCCGACCGCCGGGCATGCCGCACGGTCCGTGGCGTACCGACGAGGGGGTACTGACCTTCGAGGTCCGGTACCGCGCGTCCGGGCAGTAGCGCGCAGGCAGGCATGGGAACGGATCCGGTGGCAGGAGCGCCGGCCCGACGACGTCCTCGGAGGTAGCGCCATGAAGGCTCGGCCACGGTACCGCCCGCTCCTTCTACTGTTCCTGGTCGCCGCGCTCACCGCCTCGTGCGGCACCGCGAGCGCCGGCGGCCGACTGACCTGGAAGGTCGGGGTGCTGCAGTGCTCCACCGACTGCGGCTTCCTCAAGATGGCCGAGGAGAGGGGGTTCTTCGCCCGCCGGGGCGTGGACGTCGAGTTCGTGACCCTGCAGAGCGCCTCGCAGGCGTTGCCGGCGCTCGCGTCCGGGGAGGTGGACGCGGTCGAGCAGAACGCCGGCGCGTTCTTCATCGCCTCCGAACAGGGCGACCTCGACGCCTCCATCATCGGCTCGACGATGATCGGGCTGCCGTGGGCGATCTACGCGAGGCGAGGGATCACCAGCCTCGGCCAGCTTCGGCACCGGAGCCTGGCGACGTCCTCGCCGACCGGCCTGCCGGCGGTGATCGCGAACGTGATGTGCGCCCAGAACGGGGTGTCCACCAAATCGTTCCAGGTCGTCAACGGCGGCGGCAACGCAGACCGGTACCGGGCGGTCGTCGCCGGCACCACGGACGCCGCCTCGTCGCCCGCCGACTACGTGCCCCGGGCGCACCGGGACGGGGTCAACGTGGTGGCGCTGTCCACCGACGTCGTCCCCGACTACCCGCGGTACTCCATCATCGCGCGCAACGACCGGCTGGCCGCCAAACCGAAGGCTGCCCGTCGCTACCTGGCCGGGCTGATGGACGGGTACCGCTACGCCTACGGACATCCGGCACAGACCAGGGCACTCGCGGCGAAGGAGACCGGTACCACGCCGGACGATCCGTACGTCGCGTACATGCAGGACCTGATCGTCCACAAGCGACTCGTGGATCCTGACGCCGGCGTCGCGCGACCACGGCTGCGGTACCTGTCGACGATGCTGACCCGGATCGGCGCGCTGCACCGCCCGGCCGACCTCGACAAGCTCGTCGACGACGGCCCACAGCAGGACGCGCTGGCGACGGTGCGGCACCCGTAGCAACCGATCCGCGGAGAAGGAGGAACCGATGTCCGGAAACCAGGCGGGCGTGACGATCGAGGACGTCTCCAAGACCTTCACGGTCCGCACCGGCAAGCACGTCCAGGAGATCCACGTACTCGACCACGTCTCGCTGCGCGCCGAACCGGGCGAGATCATCGCCCTGACCGGGCTCAGCGGCTGCGGAAAGACCACGCTGCTGCGCATCCTGCTCGGGCTCGAACGGGCCAGTGCCGGCCGGGTCACCGTGGACGGCACCGAGGTGACGGGCTGCGGGGCGGACCGGGCCATGGTCTTCCAGGACGCCCAGCTGTTCCCGTGGCGTACCGCGCTGGAGAACGTGGAGTTCGCGCTGGAGGCCCGGGGCGTGCCGAAGCAGGAACGGCGCCGTACGGCGATGGAGAAGCTGGAACTCGTCGGGCTGGGTCACGCCGTCGACCGCCGCCCGGACCAGCTGTCCGGAGGAATGCAGCAGCGGGTCGGCCTGGCCCGGGCGCTGAGCGTGGATCCCGCGGTGCTGCTGATGGACGAGCCGTTCGGTGCGCTCGACGCGCAGACCCGGGAAGGGCTCCAGGCCGAGGTACTGCGCATCCATCAGGAGACCGGCAAGACGATCATCCTGGTGACGCACGACCTGGACGAGGCCGTACTGCTCGCCGACCGGGTCGTCCTGATGGTGCCCGCCCCCGGCCGGATCGACACGGTCTTCCCGGTCGACCTGCCGCGGCCACGGACCGATCTGGTGACGGTACGCGGATTTCCGGAGTTCAGCACGAAACGCTACGAGATCTGGCGTCGCCTCATGGCCGGCGCGCACGAGCAGTCCGCCACGGCGGCACCCGCCACCGCGTAGTCGCACTCCCCGGACGGAGCACCACCATGACCACCCTCGACCGCAACGAACAGTTGACGGAACGCCGAGCGATATCCACCAGTGCCCGGTTGCCGTTCCACCGGCGGCACCGCTCGGGGCTGATCACCGCCGGATCGATCATCGTGGTGCTGGTGTTCTGGGAGATCGTCGGGCGGCAGATGAACCCGATCTTCGCCTCCTACCCCACCGCGATCGTGCGGAAGTTCGGGGTACAGCTGGGATCCGGCCTGCTGCCCGCGCTGTTCGACAGCCTTCAGCCGCTGCTGCTCGGCTTCTTCGTCGCGGCGCTGGTCGGCATCCCGGTCGGGCTGCTGATCGGCCGCTACCGGGACGCGGACTCCGCGCTGGGCACGTACGTCACGGCCGGCTACGCGATGCCGCTGGTCGCGCTGACCCCCCTGTTCATGCTGTGGTTCGGTCTGGGCTTCGCGGTGAAGGTCGTCATCGTCATGGTGATGACGGTGTTCCCGATCGTGATCAACACCCGGGCCGGGGTACGCGCCGTGCCGCGCTCCATGATCGAGGTCGGCACGTCGTTCATGGCGTCGGAGTTCACCGTCATGCGCAAGATCATCCTGCCGGCGACCGTCCCGCACATCATGACGGGTCTGCGGCTGGGCATCGGTCGCGCCGTGATCGCCATCGTGATCGCCGAGTTCTTCACCGCCATCAACGGGCTGGGCGGCCAGATCATCCTTGCCGGCCAACGGTTCGACACCGCCGGCCTGTTCGTGCCGGTGATCGTGCTGATGGCCCTCGGCGTCGGACTCACCCGGCTGGTCGGCTGGCTGGAGACGAAGGTGGCGCCATGGAGCCGGAGCGCCGACGGCGAACAGACCTGACCGGCGCCGGAGCGCCGACGGCGAACAGAGCTGACCCGAGCCGGAGCGCCGACGGCGAACAGAGCTGACCGGCGCGGCACGACGCATCGAGGGAGACATGTCCGAGCGAGAACACATCATCGTGGCGGGGGCCGGGCCGGTGGGAGCCGTCGCCGCGCTCGCCGCCGCGCAACGCGGATTCCGGGTGACGATCGCCGAACGCAACGCCGGCATCGAGAACGACACCGCCCCGCGGGCCGCCACGTTCCACCCGTCCACCCTGGAGCTGATCGACGGGGTCGGCATCATGGACGAGTTCCTGTCGGTGGGACTGCGCTGCCGGTACTTCGACTTCTGGGACGGCACCACCAGCACGCTGGTCGCGCGGATGGACCACGACACACTGCGCGACGACACGCCGTTCCCGTACGTGGTGCAGACCGAGCAGCACAAGCTGGTGCGGATCGTCCTGGACCGGCTGCGCCGGATGCCGAACGTACGGGTCCTGCTCGGCTGGTCGATCGACGCGATCGACCAGGACGCCGACCGGATCACCGTCCAGGCCCGCAACGGAACCGACACCGAGACCCTCACCGGTGCGTGGCTGTTCGGCTGCGACGGCGGCCGCAGCACCGTACGCCGCTGCCTGGGCGTCGAGTTCGAGGGCTACACCTGGCCGGAACGGTTCGCGGTGCTCACCACGCGGTACGACTTCGGCGCGGCGCTGGACTGCAGCATGCGCAGCTACTTCGCGGACCCGGACCGGTGGGTGAACCTGTTCAAGGTGGCGGGTGACGACATGCTGGGTCGCTGGCGGGTGGTGTTCGCCGCCCGCCCGGACCAGACGGACGACGAGGTGCTCACCGACGAGCACGCCGACCGCGTCATGTCCCGGATCCACCCTGCCGCCGAGCCACGGACCCTGGTGCACCGCAACATCTACAACGTCCACCAGCGGGTCGCCGCCGCGTTCCGGGCCGGGCGGGTCTTCCTGGCCGGCGACGCGGCGCACGTCAACAACCCCATCGGCGGGCTCGGCCTCAACTGTGGCGTGCACGACGCGATCGAACTGGTCGACACCGTCGACCAGGTGGGTCCGGGTCGGCCCGATACCGCCCTGCTCGACCGGTACGAGCGGCGCAGGCGCACGGTGAACATCGAGTTCGTGCAGCAGCAGACCGTCGACAACAAGCGGCGGCTGGAGGAGAAGGACCCGGCGAAGCGGCGTGGGCGGCTGGACCACCTCAGGGCGGTCAGCGGCGACAGGGGACTCCAACGGGAGTTCCTGCGCCGTACCTCCCTGCTCGACGGAGTCCGCCGCGCGCGGGCGATCGACTGACACCACTCCCGAGAGGAGAACCGTGCGACTCGCCGTACCGGACCTCGTGTCCCCTTCGTACTTTCCGGCCATCGCCGCCGTGGAACTCGGCCTGGTCCGGGACGAGGGGCTCGACGTCGAGCTGGACCTGCTGTACCCGGTGACCGACGCCGCGGAGGCGTTGCGTACCGGCGAGATCGACTTCCTCGCCGGGGCGGCGCACGCGCCGATGCACGCCTTCCCGCAGTGGCGCGGGGCGAAGCTGGTCACCGCGCTGTCCCAGAACATGTACTGGTTCCTGGTGATGCGCGCGGACCTGGCGATCGGGCGGGGCGACCTCGCCGCGCTGCGCGGGGTGCGGATAGGCGCCGCGCCCGGGCCCGATCTCGGCCTCCGGCTGCTGCTGGCCGACGCGGGTGTCGACGTGGCCGAGTGTGGCATCGAGATCGGTCCGGTTCCGGCCACGGAGGGCGCCGGTACGTCGTTCGGTCTCGCCGCGGCGCAGGCGCTCGGTGCCGGCCTCGTCGACGGGTTCTGGGCCAACGGCATGGGCGCCGAACTGGCCGTACGCCGGGGCACCGGCACGCTCGTGCTCGACGCCCGGCGTGGGGACGGCCCGGCGGCCGCGGCTTCGTACACCTTCCCCGCGCTCTCGGTCGCCGACCGCACCATCGAACACCGTCCGGACGCGGTGGCGGCGGTGGCCCGCGCGATCGGACGGGCGCAGCGGATCCTCCGCGACGACCCGGATCGGGCCACCGAGGTGGGCGAACGCCTCTTCCCGGCGCAGGAGGCCTCGATGATCGCCGAGCTGGTACGCCGGGACGCGCCGTACTACGACCCGCGGATCGGCGACGGGGCCGTGCGCGGGCTGGTGGAGTTCGGTCGGCGCTCGGGCCTGCTGGACGGTCCGGTCGGTCGTGACGCCGTCGTTGCCGACGCCTTCCGCGACCTCTGAGCCCACGGGCACCGCCCGGGTGTTCGCCGCGGAACGCGGAACGTCCCGTTCGGCGGCCGACCCGAGCGGCCCGCCGCCGTCAGCCGACCACCGGTGCGCTGCCCGTACCCGCCGACAGGATCCGGTCCAGCGAGGCCCGCGCGGTCGTCTCGGCCCCGAGCGGCGTGGTCTTGTTCGTGCCGTGGAAGTCGCTGGATCCCGTCACGAACAGCCCGTACTTCTCGGCCAGCGCACGACCGTGCGCCCGCTCGGCCGGCCCGTGGTCCGGGTGGTCCACCTCCAGTCCGGCCAGGCCGGCGACGGCCATCTCGCCGATCACGTGATCGGGCACCGTACTGCCCCGGCGATGCGCCAGTGGGTGCGCGAACACCGGTACGCCGCCGGCGACCAGGATCAGTCGCAGCGCCTCGAAGACCTCCAGGTCCTCCTTGGGCAGCCGGAACCGGTGCCCGAGCCATTCGGGCGCGAAGGCCTCCGAGACGGTACGGACCAGGCCTCGCCGGATCAGCGCCTGCGCCAGGTGCGGCCGACCGACCGGTGCCCCGGCGGCGTCGTCGAGTACCTCGTCCCAGGTCACGTCGATGCCGCCGGCCTGCAGCAGTTCCACCATCCGACGCGCCCGGCCGGCCCGGTTGTCCCGGACCCGGTGCAGCGCGGCGGACAGCTCGGCATGTTCCGGGTCGGGCAGGTAGGCGAGCAGGTGCAGGCCGATGCCGGGCTGCGTGCCGTGCCAGCGCGCCGACACCTCGATGCCGGGCACCAGGGTCAGCCCGGGCGGCACCGCCGCGCTCGCCTCGGCCCACCCGGCACTCGTGTCGTGGTCGGTGAGGCCGACGACCGTCAGCCCGGTGTCCGCGGCCAGCCGCATCAGCTCGGCCGGCGGTACGGTCCCGTCGCTGGCGTTCGTGTGCACGTGCAGATCGATGCCCATGGCGTCATTCTGCCGTTCGCCGTGGGCGTCCCGATCCCGCTCGGCACCCGCCACCACCGGTGCACCGGGGACGCGGGTGCGCTCAGGCGTCGCTTCCGTCCATGTCGCCCTCGCCGTTGCCGAGCCGCGCCTCGACGGCCTCCGGCTCGTACATCTCCTCGACGACGCGCAGGTAGAGCTCGTTGGGGTTGGGCAGGTGTGGCACCTCGCGCAGGGCCTGGTCCTGGCCGGCCGACTCCAGCACGAACGTGCCGTAGTTCAGCATCCGGCCGAGCGGCGACTGCTGGTACTTCATGTCGGTGACCCGCAGCAGCGGCATCATGGCGACCTTGCGCGTCACGAGTCCGCTGATGAGCATGACCCGCTTGTTGGTCAGGATGAACCGGTCCACGAACCAGTCGAAGACCTGCCAGCTGACCCAGACCAGGGACAGCACCCAGACCAGCACGACGGCGGTGACCGCGATCTTCGCCTGGTAGTGGGCCAGCATGCTGGAGACGAAGCCCATCAGGAACGTCGACACGACCACCACGAGGATCGGGATCGACAGGTGGATCCAGTGCCGGCGCCATTCGCCCCGGTACTTCTCCGTGGGGAACAGGTAGCGGGCTACGAACGCGCTCGGCTCCGGCTCGACGGGCAGGACACGTCGCGGGCCGGCCGGCGGCAGACCGGTGCTGTCGTAGGGGTCGTCGGGATCCGCACCGTGCGGTTCGGGCGGAGGGGGGATGTCGAGCGGGTCACCCGCGGGAGGTGTCGGTCCCGAGTATCCGCGTTCCGAGGAGCCGGCATTATGTTCTCCCGGCTCCTCGGGGTGTGCCATACCCGGAATGGGCTCAGTGTCGCGCCGAGCGTCATCTCCGATCGGGTCGGCGTCATCGCGGTTCATTGTCCCAAGCTAGCCGACGAGGCTGGAGAAAAAGTTCCCCACGCCGGTCAGAATGTTGACAATCCCGCCGCCCAAAGTCTTGGCGACCGTGGCTGCGGAGTTGGGCTTGTAGGCGATGAAAAAGATGACGAAGGCCAGACCACCCCAGGTGAGGATCTTCTTGATCATTGTCCCTCCCCGACATCACTTAGCGCTACCGAGCGTATCAGGCGGACCCCACCCTGTGAACTCTTAGCCTGAAATGACAAGGGTAATGCGCCATCATTCCGACACGCCACTCAGTCGGTACGAACAAGGTACGGCGACAAGGCACCGTACACGAGTTCGGCAGGCCGGGAGTCGGTCAAGTCATGGAGCACGACGTGCTCCGCCAGTACATAGCCGGCGGCCGCGGGGAAGGCCACCGCGTACAGCCAGACCCCCCTGGCCTCGCCAACGTACACACAACGGTCGTCCGAGGAGGGCACCGACCACAAGGGTGTCGGGTGGCCCCGGGCGATGACCTTGGCGTGAGCAACGTCACCGGAAACCTCGGCGGACAGCGCCGGTCCGGGATCCACCCCGGAGATGCCGGCGAAGCCGCACCCGAGCCCGACACCGGGCTCCTCCGCGACCAGGATCACATCGGCGGGCCCGCCCAGCGGCGCCGGTCCCGAACACGCGACGACGGTTGCGGCGGCGCCGGTCCTGTCGTCGCCGGCCCAGCCCACGCCGGTCACCAGCCAGCCCGGCAGCAGCGGCCACGGGCACCACATCGGCACCCGGGACACCCGCCGGACCGTGTCCACGACCTCCGGGCCGACATGCCGCGGAAGATGCAGCGGGGACACAGTGCCGTGTCTGCCGCACCGCCAGTCGCTGTGCATCAGATCCGGCGACCAGAGCGGGCCGCCACAACGAGGGCACTGCGCCGCAACACTCACCACCCCACCGTGATCTTCCCCGGCGCCTCCGTCAAGTGCTGGGCAGCCACGCGTTCGCTTCGACGTCCGGCGAACCATCGGTGTCCGGAGGCGGCCCGGCGTGCTGACGGATCCAGGCGTGCATCGCGATCCCGCTGGCCACACCGGCATTGATGGACCTGGTGGAGCCGTACTGGGCGATCGAGCAGACCAGCGTGGCGGCCTGCCGGGCCGGCTCGGAGAGACCGGGGCCCTCCTGCCCGAAGAGCAGCAGGCACCGCCGGGGCAGCGCGACCGACTCGATCGGTACCGAGCCGGGCAGGTTGTCCACCCCGACCAGCGCAAGCCCGTTCCCGGCCGCATATGCCAACAGATCCCGCACCGTCGGGTGATGCCGGACGTGCTGGTAGCGGTCCGTCACCATCGCACCGCGCCGGTTCCAGCGCCGCCGGCCCACGATGTGCACCTCCCGGGCCAGGAACGCGTTCGCGGTCCGGACCACGGTGCCGATGTTCATGTCGTGCTGCCAGTTCTCCACCGCCACGTGGAAGTCGTGCCGGCGGGTGTCCAGGTCCGCGACGATGGCCTCGCGACGCCAGTACCGGTACCGGTCCACCACGTTGCGGCGGTCCCCGGCGACCAGCAGTTCCGGGTCGTAGCGCGGATCGTCGGGCCATGGTCCCGGCCACGGCCCGACCCCGACGCCGAGGTCCTGGTCGCCGTCCTCACCCTGCACACCCTCGTCCGGCACGGAGACGACGATACGTCGTCAGGCGACACCCAGTCCGGCCGCCAGATCGGCCAGGAAGCGCTGCTCGCTCTCGCTGACCTGGGTGCCGCCCAGGCCCAGGAACCCGCCGGACTTGGCCGCGCCGCAGACCTGTTCGGCGATCGCGGTCAGCCACTGCCGGTATGCCGTGGCGTCGGCGGGCGCCGCCTTCTTCAGTACCGCCGCCGCCTCCCGGCTCGCCGCCAGTACGTCGGCCAGCCCCTCGGCCCGGTCGTTGAACTCCACCGCCGCCGGTCGGGGCCCGTCGGAGTTCGCGGCCCGCAGTTCGGTGGCGATCCGCCGTACCAGCGGGCTGTCCGAGTGCCGGCCCGCGTCGATGGCGTGCCGGCCGGCGAGGCCCTCGTCGACGGTGCGGCGCATGCTGTCCGCCTCGGCCGAGGTCGCGGCGATGACCACGGCCTCGGGCAGCTCAAGCAGCAGCTCCCACTCCTCCTCGGAGTACTCCGTGGGCCGTTCCCTCTGTTCGGACATGCGCGCCTCCACTCCTGGCAACCGCCTGACTACGGCCAGGGTATAGGGGAATGTCCGCTCGCGGGAACTATCGACCTCGATGTCGCCGGCACCGATTCGGACGCCGGAGACCCGACGGCGTCAGCGGACCAGGTCGCAGCCCCAGCCGTCGTAGTCGCCCCCGTGGTTCCGCACGACCTCCAGCACCGCCACGCTCGCGTCGTCGATGTCGCTCAGCGGCGCGGTCTTCGTCGCGGTGAGGGTCGCCCCGCCCTCCTGGTCCGGCGACGCCGAGACCCGGTACCCGAGCCTGCCCAGATCGCGGCCCGCCGAGGAGGCCGCAGCCTGCTCGGCGAAGTGTGCCGAGTGCTCGATCGCCCGGGGCACCTCCGCGCGGTCCCCGCGTACCTCCAGCGCGCGGATCAGCGGCCGGTTGTAGCTGCGCTGCTCCGCCGCGGGATCCGGGGTGAACACCCGCCGGGCGTACTCCCACTCCGGGTCCTCGGTGTGCGACACCTCCGGGGAGAACGGCCCGCCGAGCTTCAACTCCTCGGGCGCCGACGGCGTGTGGCAGACGAACACGCAGACCCCGCCGCTGATCACCCGGCCCACGTAGTGCCCGGACGCGCGCCGGCCGATCTCCCCGGCGAGCTTGTCCTCAAGTACGTAGAGCTGGTGCGCGGTCTCACCGCGTGGAGAACCGTCCGGCCGGGTCGCGCCGAGTTCCACCCGGACCATCACCCGGACCGGCAGGTCCGGCATCGGCGCCAGGGCGAGCGCCGCACGGTCGGCGTGCAGCATCGCGTCCGCGTCGTCGACCCGGCCCGGGAAGGTCTGCCAGTCCGGCTCCCAGCTCGGCTTGTTCCGACGAAACAGCGGCACGGGGCCTCCCGACGACAAGGATGTTGGACATCGCGCCCGAGTCTGCCGTACCGGCGTTGGGCGCCCGTCAGGGTAAGCCCAACCGGGTGCCACCGCACGGTGGAGCGCGCCGCCGATCGCGGAACCAGACAGCGCGGACACCCGGCCCGCAGCCGGTCGGATCAGGCCGGACCGTGCCGTGGTACGGCGCAGGCCGGTGTGCCGCCGGGCATCCGGTCACGATGCCGGGACACCCAGCGGTACACCGGCCAGGCCAGCCACCGCACCGGCCGGGCGCCGAGCAGTACGCCGAGCGGCCGCCACAGCGAACCCGCGTCGCGCAGGAGTCGGGCGATCGCGTCCGGACCGGCCGACACGTGGCCGTCGACATCGATCCACAGCACCGCGGCGGCGGCCGCCTCCGGAGTGACGCGCAGCGCGGTCAGATCCGCCCGCTGCCACGGGTCGATCCTGGCCCGCGTCGGTATCCGGCGCGCGATGAACCGCGCGCAGGACGTGCAGAAGGCGCAGTCACCGTCGAACAGGAACGTGGCGCGGGTGTCCCTCATACCTCGATGATGCCCCGGCGTCCGGACCACGGCAGGTCACGACGCGTCGGATGGCGCCACCGCACCTTGCCACGCCACCGCACCTTGCCACGCCACCGCACCTTGCCGCGCCACGCCACGCCACGCCACGCCCCGCCACGCCGCGGCGACGACCGGGCGCGGCGACGCGCCGCTCATTCCCCTGCGGAGTCCCGCTCGGCGTGGTTCTCGGCGTCGTGCTCGGCGGATCCGACGTACCGGGCCAGGATCCCCTCCCAGGCGTCGGGGGACTCGAACGCCGCCCGCATCGCCTCGGCCTGGTCGCCGTAGCGCTCCAGGTTGCGGTGCTCCAGCCGTACCGTGGTGCGGCCGGGAGACTCCTCGACGAAGGACATTTCGAGCTCGGTCTCGAGGTCGGGATCGAACCGCCATTCGGTGTCGAGCTGCCAGATCAGCACGAGCCGGCCCGGCGGGTCCCACACCGCGACCCGGCCCCACTGGCACTCGGTGCCGTCCACTCCCCTTTCGTACCAACGGCCGCCGGCGTGCGGCTCCACCACGACCCGGTCCAGTTCGGCCGCGCCGATGTGGTGCTCCGGCGGCCAGTAGGCGTCCATCCGGGCGGTGAACAGGTCGAAGGCGCGGGCCGGATCCAGTGGCACGGTCACCGACCGACGCACCGCCATCGGCGTACCGGACTGCGATGTCTGCACGGCATTCTCCTTGGTGTGCAACGGAATCAGGCAACGGGCGGGACGTCACCGCCGGGTGGTGTCGACCGGGACGGCTCCTCCCCGTCGGCCACCCGGGTGGCCAGCGCCGCGAAGTTGTCCAGGGTGGTCGCCCAGAACCGGTCGAGGTAGTCGCGGACGGCCGCGAGTCCCGCCGGGTCGATGCGGTAGAGCCGGCGGGTGCCGGCGACGCTCTCGGTCACCAGGTGGGCTGCCCGCAGTACCCGCAGGTGCTGGGAGACGGCCGGGCGGGAGACGGGCAGGTGGTCGGCGAGTACGCCCACGGCGAGCGGGCCGTCGACGAGTCGTTCGAGGATCGCGCGCCGGGTGGGGTCACCCAGCGCGTCCAGTACGGCGGTGGCGGAGGCAGGCACATTCGTCAGTCTCCGCTAACGGTAAGCCGTCGTCAACCGTTAGCCGTGACTTACGTTAATCCCGCAAGGCGTCGCGGCGCCCGGCGTGCTGCACACTCCGGGGCGCGGTACCGCCGACTGTCACCCACCCGCATCCGCCTACCTGCGGGTTCGTCGTCGTCGATGTCGCCAACGAGGTGGCGAACCAGCCGAACATGTGTTCGAATGGAGCCATGCGATGGGAGGAACTGCGGACCGACCGGCCGGACGACGACGAACTGCCGCTCGACCTGCCGGAGCCGGACACCGCGCACCGGGGCACCGGCCGCGCCGGGCTCGCCGTGCCCCCGGCGGGTCCGGTCATCGCCGGCACCGAGGACGCCGTGGCCATCGAGATCGAGGCGAAGTCCCTGATCAACCGGGTGCCCGGCGAGTCCCGGGTGCCGTTCCGCTGGACCATCAACCCCTACCGCGGCTGCACCCACGCCTGCGTCTACTGCTTCGCCCGACGCACCCACACCTATCTCGACCTGGACGCCGGACACGACTTCGACGCCAAGATCGTGGTCAAGGTGAACGCCGGACCGCTGCTCCGCCGCGAGCTGGCCCGACCCAGCTGGCACGGCGAACCCATCGCGATGGGCACCAACGTCGACTGCTACCAACGGGTCGAGGGCCGCTACCGGCTGATGCGCGAGATCCTCGCCGCGCTGCGCGACCACGCCAACCCGTTCTCGCTGCTGACCAAGGGCACTCTGATCGGCCGCGACCTCGACCTGATCCGCCAGGCGGCCGAGGTGACCTCCGTGTCGGTGGCCTTCTCGGTGGGTTTCCTCGACGAGGAGCTGTGGCGCACCGTGGAACCCGGCACCCCCGCCCCGCACCGGCGGCTCGACCTGGTCCGTCGGTTCAGCGACGCGGGCATCCCGTGTTCGGTGCTGATGGCTCCGATCCTGCCCGGGCTGACCGACAACCATGAGGAGATCGACCGGACCGTGGCGGCGATCGTCGCGGCCGGCGCGCGCGGCATCACGCCGCTGGTGCTGCACCTGCGGCCCGGTGCCCGCGAGTGGTACTCGGCGTTCCTCGCCCGCGAACATCCCGGGCTGCGCAACATCTACCGCCGGCTCTACGGCCGGGGTTCCTACGCCCCCGCCGGGTACCAGCGGGAGGTCGCCGCCCGGGTCCGGCGCGCCGCGCGACGGCACGGACTGCCCGAGGAACAGCCCGGCACATTCCGGCTGCGCGACGCCGACGAGGACCCGCCCGCACCACCGAACGGTCAGCAGCTGAGCCTGCTCGCGTGACGCGCACCCGCGCCGGCGACGGGCCGCGACCAGCGTCGTCACTCCGCGCGCGGGGGTGACCGGTCGTACCGGACAGCGCACCGGTAACGATTGACGGGGCCGCCGTCCGGAGGAGGTCGGCGAATGACAGTGGGTTGTACGCTCGGGACTCCATCAGCCACCCGACACATTCCGGCGATGCCCCGACGCGGCGGCACGACCGGCACAGGAAGGGCCTATCGATGACCTGGCCACAGGGCCCCGGGGACCCGTACGGGCAGCAGCAGCCCGGCGGGTATGACCCCTACGGTCAGCAGCAGCAACCGCAGTCCGGCTACGACCCGTACGCGCAGCAGCCCTACTCGTCGCAGCCGTACTCCGGTCAGCCCAGCTACGACCCGTACAACCAGGCCGGCTACCAGCAGCCCTACCAGCAGGGCTATGCGCAGCCACGCCGCACGAACACCATGGCGATCCTCGCGCTCGTGTTCGCCTTCGTGTTCGCCCCGCTCGGCATCGTGTTCGGGCACATGGCCAAGAAGCAGATCAAGCAGAACGGCGAGGACGGCGACGGCCTGGCCACGGCCGGTCTGGTCATCGGCTACATCTTCACGGGCCTGATCCTGGTCGGGTGCTGCGTCGACGTCATCATGTTCGGCGCGATGGGCATCGTGGGCTCGTCCTCGAGCAGCAGCTACGACAGCGGGTACGACGACGGTTACACGTTCATCCTGCAGTCGCTCGCGGCGTTCGCCCGCTGATCCCGGGCGGTCCCCGGCGCGGGCGCCCCGACCGGGCACCGACCGGAGGCGCCCCGAGCGGTTCCGGGCGTGGGCACCGCACCGCGGGCCCACGTCCCGACTCGACGCCGCCAGGAACCGGCCGGACCACCGCCGGTCTCCGGGTCAGTCCCGGTACCGGGCCTCCCGCACACTGTTGCCCCCGTCGACCACCAGCAGCTGACCGGTGACGTACGACGCGGACGGTGTGCACAGGAAGGCGATGACCGCGGCGACCTCGTCGGCGGTTCCCGGCCGGCCCATCGGGGTGTCCATGCCCTGACGCAGCTCGCGGAGCGTCGAGGCGTCGGTGTGGATGAGCGCGGGCGCCACCGCGTTGACGGTGACCCCGTCGGCGACCAGTTCCATCGCCAGCGCGCGGGTCAGGCCGAGCACGCCGGCCTTGGCCGCCGCGTACGCCGCCTCGGTGGGCAGGGCGTTGACCGGTCCGGTGGTGGCCGACACGTTGACCACCCGGCCCCAGCCACGTTCGGCCATCGCGCCCACCACGGCGCGGCTGGTGAGGAAACCGGTGGTCAGGTTGCGGTCCAGTTCCTCGCGCCACTCCTCGTGGCTGAGCTGGGTGACCGGCCGGAAGACCTCGGGGCTCGCCTTCGACGTGAGTCCCGCGTTGTTGACCAGGATGTCGATGTCGCCGAGCTGTTCCTGCACCGCGTCGGCGAGCGCGCCGACCTCCGACTCGTCGGTCAGGTCGGCCACGAATCCGGTGCCGCCGATCTCCTTCGCCCGGTCGTGGATGCGCCGGGTGGTGGAGACGACCGCGACGGCGGCGCCCAGTGCGGCCAGCCGCCGCGCGGTGGCGAACCCGATGCCGTTCGGGCTGCCCGCGCCGGTGACCAGCGCGGTCCGTCCGGTCAGGTCGTCCCCGGCGGGCGGCGGCAGGCCCGGCAGTGTCTGGTCTGTCATGAACCAGATCCTCCCTTTTCGCCGACCGGTACCGCAACGGGCCCTCCCCTGTTCGCGCCACCCTGCACGCGCGACGCCCCGTCGGCCTCCGGGTGAACCTACGGTCAGTCCAGCTCACGACGAGGAGTTTCGGCGATGGACAACCACATCGGTACGGCAGTCACCCATCCGCAGTTCGGCTACCACGCGCCGGCGTACCCGACCGCGGTACCCGCGATGCCGCCGCGGCCCGCACCGCGTACCGAGGCGATGGCCATCGCGTCGCTGGTGGTGTCGGTGCACGGGGTCGCGCTACCCGGGGTCGGCGTGGTCGGGGCGATCCTGGGGCACGTCGCGCGGGGTCGGATCGCCCGATCCGGTGACGAGGGCAGCGGCCTGGCGCTCGCGGGCGTCGTCGTCGGCTGGGTGACCACCGGCCTGTACGCCCTGCTGTTCGCCGCATTCGTCCTGATGTTCGTGGCGCTGGCCAGCTGAGCCGGCCCGGGACGTCGGCCCCCGGTCGGCGACGGGGGTACGGGTCGGCGACGCGCGCGGGTGGCCGACAGTGGCAGGATCACGGGCGGCCACCCAGCCCCGTACCCGGGAGAGCAGACAGTGACCGAGGGAGTGCAGGTCGGCAGCCGCTACCGGGCGACCGACATGATCGGGCAGGGCTCATTCGGCACTGTCTTCCGAGGTCACGGCCCTGCCGGCCCGGTCGCCATCAAGCTGCTGCGCCCCGACCTGGCCGCTGATCCGGACCTGGTCGACCGTTTCCTCCGGGAGCGGTCCCTGCTGCTGCGGCTGCGGCACCCGAACCTGGTCAGCGTGCACGATCTGGTCGCGGAGAGCGACCTGCTGGCCCTGGTCATGGATCTCATCGACGGCCCGGACCTGCGCGCGTACCTGGCCCGGCGGGGGCCGCTGCCGGCGGCGCTGGCCGCCGAACTGGTGGCCGGGGTGGCGGACGCGCTGGCGCACACCCATGCGGCCGGGGTGATCCACCGCGACCTGAAGCCGGAGAACGTCCTGCTGCGCCTGGCCCAGGACGGCCCGGTGCCGCTGCTGACCGACTTCGGCATCGCCCGGCTGGCCGCCGTGAGTTCGTCGGTGACCGGACCGCAGACCGTGATCGGCACCCCCGGCTACCTGGCCCCGGAGATCGCCCGTGGCCAGCCGGCGACCCCGTCGGTCGACGTGTACGGCTGCGGCGTCCTGCTGTACGAACTGATCACCGGGCGACCACCGTTCGCCGGTGACCACGCCCTCGCCGTGATCCACCGGCAGCTCACCGAGACCCCGGAGCGGCCGGAACGGCTCGCCGACGAGCAGTGGAGCCTCATCGCCCGGTGCCTGTCGGTGGATCCGGCGAACCGTCCGACGGCCGCCGAGCTGGCCGCGGCGCTGCGCGGTCGGCCCGTCCCGGGCCGGCAGCAGACCATGATCGCGCCGCTCGCCGTCCGGCACACCAGTGCGCTGCCGGTGACCGGTCCGGGACCGTCCCACGGCCATGCGCAGGTGACTCCGGTACCGCACACCGCGCCCGAGCCGGCCGGCGCCGCGCCGCGGGCGGTGGGTGGCGGCTGGCCGCTGCGGATCGCGATGCTGCTG
>JBAUUM010000453.1:0-4312 GCA_049582705.1 Actinocatenispora sp. | reverse complement strand
CCGCCGCACACTCGGGCAGCGCCCCGTTCCCGTGCATTGCCACACAATCGGGCAGCGCCACGCGGTCGGGCGTCGCCGCGCGGTCGGGGGTCGCCGCACCTCCGTACGGCGCCGCGCCGCTGGGCGTCGCGGCAGGCTCGGGCCGTACCGCATCGCCGATGCTGACCCGGACCGCGCCGTTCTGCAGGTGCGCGGCGAGCGCGTAGCACCCCGCGCCCAGCACCGCGAGAGTCATGGCGAGCGCCATCATGTGGGTACCTCCTCGGGACGACGGCCGACGGCCGGGTTGCGCCCGGTCCCGGCGAGCTGCTCGTTCGGGCGGGTGGCCAGCCACGCGGCGACCAGGGCGACGAGCGCCACCTGCGGTATCAGCGCCACCCGTTCCGCCAGGCCCTGGATGCCGGCGAGGACGGTGCCGCCGGGCAGCGTGACGCCGAGGCCCGGCAGGTAGGTGGCCAGGAAGATCGCGAAGGCGGCCGCGTCGAAGAGGGCCAGTTGCCTGAGCGCGGCGGCCAGCCGCCGGACCCGCGCTCCACCACGCAGGCGCTGTGCGAGCAGCCAGCCGGCCACCGGCATCGCCCCGAACAGGAGCGCACCGCCCGCCTTGTGCACCAGCCCCGTCGCGGTACTGGACGCGCCGGTGGCGTCCCCCGGGAAGCAGGCCATCAGGACCAACCCCACGCTGCCGGCACCCAGCAGGGCCGCGATCCGCCGACCGGCCAGTCGTTCGGCGACCAGTACGGTGCTGGCCAGCGCGATCGCGCCGGCGAAGGTCAGCATGCCGGCCGGCAGGAGTACGGCACCGAGGTCGGTGAACACGTAGTCGCTCACCATGGTCCGCACCGGGCTGATGTGCTCGACCACGTGCAGGTAGCCGATGCTGACCACGGCGGCGGCCGTCAGTGCCAGTGAACCCACCGCGGCGCCGGAGACGACCCGCCGGGTCAGCGAGCCGGATGCCCGCCGGCGCCACCATCGCGCTCCGCTCGCCACGGCTGGCCGCAGGACCGGAGACCTCCGGACCGGAAGGCGCGGTGCACGGACGCCGCACGTCTCACACACCATGCCGGGGCCCGCCGACCAGGGGGCGGTCTGCACGCTCATGCCGCCACCCCCGCCGTCTCGACCGGCACGGATCGTGTCTCGATCCGACCACTCACACGGTCACATCCCGTGCGCGCCGATCCGATGCCGTACGCCCCCGAATGCTCGGTGGGGCTGGCCCCACCCAGGCGGAGTGGACGGGTACTACGAGGCGCGCCGGACGAACGGGGCGTGGCAGCACCGCTGGTCGCGGACGTCAAGTGGTTGACAGGCATAGGCCAGAGCCTTCTGCCTGGCGGACCGCGGCACATCGGGACCGTTCCCCGGTTCCCCCCGGGCACGGGCCATCGGGGTGACTCAGGGTCATCCCGTAGCGATAGTCAGTCCACAGTGGATAATGATGGGTCGCCGCGCCGACCGGATCGGGGCGCGGATCGGGGCTCGGTCGGGGATGCGCGCCGGGACGCGGTCCGGATCTGGGGACTGTCCCGGGTCCGCATCCCGCCGGCCCGCGCCGGCGAGGTCAGCGGGCGATCTCGGTGGCCCGCGACTCTCGTACGACCATGACCCGGATCTGACCCGGGTAGGTCAGCTCCTCCTCGATCTGCTTCGCCACGTCCCGGGCGAGCACCGCGGCGCCGATCTCGTCGACGTCCTCGGGCCGCACCATGACCCGGATCTCCCGGCCCGCCTGCATCGCGAAGACCTTGTCGACGCCCGGCTTGCCGTTGGCGATCTCCTCGATGCGCTCCAGGCGCTTGACGTACGCCTCCAGGCTCTCCCGGCGCGCACCCGGGCGACCGCCCGAGCAGGCATCGGACGCCTGGGTCAGCACCGCCTCGACCGTCTGCGGGGCGACCTCGTTGTGGTGCGCCTCGATCGCGTGCACCACGGCGTCGCTCTCCCCGTACTTGCGGGCCAGGTCGGCGCCGATCAGGGCGTGGCTGCCCTCCACCTCGTGGGTCAGCGCCTTGCCGATGTCGTGCAGGAAGGCGCACCGCTTGATCAGCGCCGGATCGAGCCGGAGCTCCGCGGACATGATTCCGGCGATGTGCGCGGTCTCCACCAGGTGCTTGAGCACGTTCTGGCCGTAGCTGGTGCGGTAGCGCAGCCTGCCCAGGTGCCGTACCAGCTCGGGGTGGATCTCGGTGATGCCGACCTCGACGAGCGCGTCCTCGGCCGCGCGCACGCAGAGCCGCTCGACCTCCTGGCGGGCGGACTCGTGGATCTCCTCGATGCGGTGCGGGTGGATCCGGCCGTCCAGTACCAGCTTCTCCAGGGTCAGCCGGCCGATCTCACGGCGTACCGGATCGAAACACGACAGCAGCACCGCCTCGGGTGTGTCGTCGATGATCAGGTTGACGCCGGTCACCGACTCGAAGGCGCGGATGTTGCGGCCCTCGCGGCCGATGATCCGCCCCTTCATCTCGTCGGTCGGCAGGTGCAGCACGCTGACCACGCTCTCCGCGGTCTGCTCGCTGGCGACCCGCTGGATCGCGTCGACCACCAGGGACCGGGCCCGCTGTTCGGCGGTGTTGCGCGCGTCGGCCTCGATGTCCCGGACCAGGATCGCGGCCTCGCGCTTGGCCTGCGTCTCGATCGACTCCACCAGCTCGGCCTTGGCCGCCTCCGCGGTCAGGGCGGCGACCCGCTCCAGTTCGCGCTGCCGAGCCTGGGCGACCTCGTCCGCGGCGGAGACCCGTTCGGCCAGTTCAGCCTCGGCGGCCACCAGCCGGCGATCCCGTTCGGCCAGGCGTTCGGCCTCCTCGGCGAGGCGCTGCTCCCGGTCGTTGGCGCGGTGCTCGCGCCGTTCCAGGTCGGTGATGCGCTCCCGGGCCGACGCGATGATCTGCGCGTGTTCCTGCTCTCCGGTGCGCCGGGCCTGCGCCAGGAACTGCTCGGACTCCTGCTCGGCCTGCCTGCGGGCGCGGTCCAGTATCCCGGTCGCGTCCTCACGGGCCATCGTCGTCACGCGTTCGGACTCGGTCCGGGCGGACGTCAGCTCCGCCTTTGCCGCCGCCGCGTCCGCCTGTACGGCAACGGTCTGTGACCGGGCCTTGTCCAGCGCGGTGGTCGCCTCGTCCGTGGCGCGCCGCGCGGACGTCAGCGCGGCCTCCTGTCGTGTGCGCTCCGCGACGACGGCGGGGTCGTCCTCCGGTAGCACCGCGGGTACGACGGGACGGGCTCCGACCTTGCGTACCAGCACGACAGCGGTCACGACCGCGACGACAGCGACAACAACGAGGACCAGCGCGACCAGCACCAGCAACTCGTTCGCGGTCATGACCGCCTCCTCCCTCCGGCGCCGCACCACAGCGCAACCTGCGGAAAGGAGAGTCCGGCCACGATCGGGCAGCGCCAGGGATGCCGGTCGGCGTCACTGGCGATCGGAGGGTTGCCGGCATCGCCGACGGATCGTCGGCGACGCGGTGTCCCTCCCGGACATATGACGTTGTGTTGCTTGTCTATGGCGCGGGCCCATTGCCCGCATGGTTCGGACTGCTCCTTTGGTACGGCTGAGGCTAAGTGCCGGTGCCGGCCCGGTCAAGGATCGACGATCGTGGACACGTCGAATGCGACTGGTTCCGGCATTCGACGGGCGACGGTTCGGTGCCCGCAGACCCACTTCAATCAGCGACGGCGCACGGCCGGAGGCCAACGGACGTTGTCGTGGTGCCGACACGCCCGTGTCACCCGATCGGGGGGCTCAGGTGGCGTCATTCGCGCCAGAGCCACCAACACTCTCCGTGAGGGCATCGACGTCCAGTTCCTCGACGAACTCGCTCCCGCCCTGCGCGGTGGCCAGGGCCTCGCGCACCGTGCGGACCGACAGCCCGGCGGGATAGCCCTTGCGGGCCAGCATCCCGACCAGTCGGCGGAAGGCGACGTCGGGCGCCAGCCCCGACATGGACCGCAGCCGGCGTTCGACCAGCGTTCGGGCGGTGGCCGCCTCGGTGTCGTCGTCCAGTTCCGTCAGGGCCTCGCCGACCGACTCCCCGTCCACCCCGCGCTGCCGAAGCTCGCGGGCGAGCATGCCGCGGGCCAGACCACGCCCACGGTGCCGGGAGTTCACCCAGGCGCGGGCGAACGCCTCGTCGTCGATCATGCCGACCTCGCTGTAGCGCTCCAGCACCGCCGCGGCGTCCTCGTCGGGTATCTCCCGGCGGCGCAGTGCGGTCGCCAACTCGGCGCGGGTCCGCGGCCGGACCGCCAGCAGGCGAAGGCAGATGTCACGGGCGCGCTGACGTGGATCGGCCGGAGCTTGCTC
>JBAUUM010000452.1:0-1704 GCA_049582705.1 Actinocatenispora sp. | reverse complement strand
CATGCGCGGCGACCGGGCGGCCGCCGACACCGAGCGGGCCCGGTGGCAGGAGCAGCGACAACGTGCGATCTCGGTACACGCCGAGGCCCAGCGGCAGCGGGAGAGCAGCGAGGCGCGCCAGGCCCGGGACCTCGTGGCGGGGTTCGCGCGGCGGGCGACCGAGCGCGGGCTGCGGCCCACGCCGTTGCAGGCGCGCGCCTTCAACGGGCGGGCGCGGTACCGGACCGGGCTGCACGGCTGGTACCTGAAGCCGGACCGGTCCCTGGCCGTCGGTACGGACGGCGAGTTCTACATTCTCGCCGTGCCGGCCAGCGTGCGGGCCCGGGTCACCGGCGCGCACCTGACGCCCGGACAACCGCGGCTGACGATCGGGGAGGGCGCCCGGGACGGCGAGTCCATCCCACTGCGCACCCTGCTGCAACTGCGCCTCGACGGCGGCGACGACTGGCCCTGAGGGCGCCGCCGCCGCCGGAGGCGCTCAACGGTGCTCAGCGCTGGAAGCGGCTCAGCGTTACTCAGCCCGAGCGCTCAGCGTGGTTCAGTTGCCGTTGGACAGGTTCAGGAACTCCCGCTGCTCCCGGTCGTACCGGTCGGTCAGACCGTTGCCGTACCGGTGCCACCAAGTGTCGGTGTGCCCGCCCTGGTGGGTGGTGGTGTTGCCGTAGATCTGCTGGTCGTAGGTGAGCCGGGCGTCGTGGAACTGCTGCTGGAACTGCTCCGGCGTCAGGCCCTGCAGGGTCTGGATGGTCTGCGGGGTCAGCGTGCCGGTGCGGTGCACCTCGCCGGTGACCATCTGGTTCAGGATCGCCTGCGCGCCGGACTCGCCGCGCATGTGCGCCGCGGACATGACCGCCGCCTGCGTGCCCGGGTCGGTGAAGTTCAACGCGCCCGCGGCCCGGGCGTGGTCGGACATCAGCCGCGCCACGACCGCGTGTTCCTCCGCACTGCCCTGGCCGTACTGGTTGCGGGCCGCCAGGATCTCGTCGTAGCCGTTGTGCGAACTCTGCCGGAAGCCGTACAGCTCCGGGACGCCGCCCTGCTCGCCGCCGGCACCCTCGGAGTTCATGATCGAGGTGACCACCCGGTCGTCGAGCGCGTCCGGGTTGGTCTGCGGCGTCGCCTGCGCGGTCTGGGTGGTCTGGCCCGCGCCGTTCTGGTCGGCACCGTAGCCCTGCGCCACCGCGTTGTCGGTCGCGGCGTAGTCGTCGGACGCGGCACCGATGTGCTGGTTGATCGACTGGAACAGTTGCAGCGCACTGCGCAGCGCGCTGACGAGCTGGGACTGCAACGTGGAGTTGGCGCTGGCCACCGCCCCACCGAGGGTGGCGAAGGCTGAGGTTTCGATCACCGCCGACTCCAGGCCGCTGATCACCTCACCGAGGTTGCCGGTCAGACCGGACACGTCCGTGGTGACCCCGCGTACCGCAGTCGGGTTGATCTGGAAGCTATCGGCAGACACGGCGCTGGCTCCTCTCCTCGACGACAGCAGTTTCATCCTTCGCTGCCGGCGGGGTTTCGTGGACGGCACAAGTACCCACGCGCACCACGCGATGCGTGGGCATTCCGGCCGGTCGAGCCCTGTACGGGGTCCGATCGCACCGTCCGCGCCGGTCGCGGTGGGGTCATTCTGCCGCGTCGGGAGGGCCGCGCGCGGCCCCGGAACGACCGCCCGCGCCACCCCGTCGGCGCGGTTGCGCCCCGCAC
>JBAUUM010000451.1:0-4696 GCA_049582705.1 Actinocatenispora sp. | reverse complement strand
GCCAGGACGCGACGGACCCGGCGCGCGTTGCGGAACCGGCGCCAGCCGTGCTCGGCGGCCGTCACGAGAGCGAAGCTGCCCAGCACGTACATCGCACCGGCGATCATGTCCGTCACGTGGTGCTCGCCGGTGTAGCTGAGCGTGAACGCCATGGCCAGCGGGTACAGCGCCAGCAGCGGGATCCACCGCTTGCGCACCCGGGTGGCGAAGAACAGCGCGATGCAGAACGTGAACGCGAAGTGCAGCGACGGCATCGCCGCGACCGGGTTGGCGCCCAGCTGCGCGGCGTTGAGCATGTTGCCGGCGCCGTGCAGGCCGATCGCGTTCCAGCCCCGGCTGGAGATCCGGGCGATCGGCTCGGTCAGCCCGTACTTGGCCGCCCACCACGGCGGCGCCGCCGGGTACAGGATGTACGTGGTGACGCCGGCGAACGTCAGCAGCATCCAGCGCCGCATGAACGCCGCCCACTGCGCCCGGTTCCGGATCCACAGCACCGCCGCCACCACGTACGCGGCGACGAAGTGGGAGAAGTACACGAAGCTCGCGGCGACGTCCCACGGGTACGTGTGGCCCGGGTCGTACAGGTGCCGCTGGAGCCACACGGACGGCGTGACGCCGAAGATCGCGTGGTCCAGCGCGACCATCTCGTACACGTGCGGCACCGTGTGGACGTTGTACGCCCAGCCCCGGCTGTACGAGTAGGCCACCAGGAAGGCGAGTACCGGCAGCCAGTCGCGGGCGAACCGCAGGTGGTAGGTCCAGTGCCGGGTGTTGTTCCAGGCGATGGTGAGCAGCCAGAGCCACACGCAGGCCAGTACGGGGTCGGTGGGGACGCCGATGGTCAGCGCCCACGCGGTGAACGCGACGAGGAACAGCCCCATCCCGATGATCCGTCGTCGGCGAACCACGCGGAGTGACGAGCCGTCGACTTCGGTCGTCCCCTGGACACCCTGCTCGACCCGAGGTGGGGTGTCCGCCATCAATCCTCCAACGGGCCGGTCTCGGCGCTCACTGTGCGTGGCAGCCCACTCTAGCGGTCCGCCCCGAGGGTGACGCGGACCAAGGCCGGCACGATCTCACCGATCGGATCGGCGAACCGGGCGGCGGCAACCGGATCGTACGGGGTCGGTTCGGCGTTGATGATGATCACCCGGGCGCCACCGTGCGCCGCCACCGACACCAGCCCGGCCGCCGGGTTCACGGTGAGCGAGCTCCCGATCGCGAGGAAGACCTCCGCCTCGGACGCCGCGGCGGCCGCCCGGGACAGCACGGTCTCGTCCAGGTTCTGCCCGAACGAGACCGTGGCGGACTTCAGGATGCCGCCGCAGTGCTCACAGGCCGGATCGGGCTCGCCCGCCGCGACCCGGTCCAGCGCCTCCCGCATCGGGATCCGCAGCGGGCAGGACAGGCACTCGACCTCGTACAGCGTCCCGTGCAGCTCCAGGACCCGGGCCGGATCGGCGCCCGCCCGCTGGTGCAGTCCGTCGATGTTCTGGGTGAGGACGGTGACGTACCGACCCGAACGTGCCAGCTCGACGAGGGCGTGATGGGCCGGGTTGGGCGTCGCCCGCCAGGCCGGGTTGTCACGCCTGGACAGCCAGGCCCGGCGGCGTACGTCCGGGTCGGCCACGTAGTCGGGCAGGGAGACCAGCTTCGCGGCCTCGGGGTCGCGGGTCCACACCCCACCCGGGCCGCGGAAGTCCGGGATGCCGGAGTCTGTCGAGACTCCGGCACCGGTGAGCACCGTGATGCGTTCTGCGCCGCGCAGCCACCCCGCGACGTCGGCCAGGTCGGGATCGCGACTGCCGGGCGAGGTCCCGGCCGGACTCGGACACATCGGCCCAGTCAACCACGACCCGGTCGCGCGCCACGTCGCGCCGGAGGCGTCGGGGTCAGCTGACCGCCCGCAGGTATCCGGGCACCTGGTCCGGGTCCGTGGTCACCAGGCCCAGGTAGCCGTCCGGCCGGACCACGGCGATCGTGCCGTCGGCGCCGCCGTAGGACCCGTGCGCGTGGCCGTCCTGGTCGACGAGGCCGTCGGCGCGGCGACCGGGGTGGGTGACCTGGCAGAGCCGTACGCCCTGCCGGCCGCGCACCAGGCCGTCGAGCGTCGGGGACGCCTCCGATCCGAACGCGAGCACGGTGATCTGCGGGCCGCGGAACACGTCGAAGAGGCGGACGGGCGTCCCGTCGGCGCGCCGGCAGGGCGCGTCGGGCGCCCGGTCCCCGGCGCGGACCCCGGTCGGCTCGGTCCGCGCCTCGACCGACAGCGGGCTGTCCGGGTAGCTCAGCAGCAGCTGCCGCAGTTCCGGATCGTCGCGCGAGTGCGCGTCGCGGTCCCCGCGTACCGCCCTGTCGTGCAGCTCGGTGCTGATGCCGAGAACACCGGCGGCGACCGGCAGTCGCTCGGCCTGGTAGGTGTCCAGCAGTTCCTCGGGCGCGCCGGCGAGCACCGCGGCCAGCTTCCAGCCTAGGTTGTACGCGTCCTGTACGCCGGTGTTGAGGCCCTGGCCGCCGGCGGGCGAGTGCACGTGGGCGGCGTCGCCGGTCAGGAACACCCGACCGGCGCGGAACCGGTCGGCCATCCTGATGTTCGCGCGCCATCTCGACGCCCAGACCACGTCGCCGAGCGGCAGGTCGACCCCGGCGCGCCTGCCGAACAGGGCGTGCACGTCCGCCGTGGTCGGTTCCGGGTCGTCGCCGTCGAGCAGGGACGCCTGCAGCTGGAACAGGTCGGTGCCGGCCAGCGGACACAGCCCGATGCCGTCCGCGGGGCTTCCTCCCCAGAAGTGCCAGTGCTCGCGGTCCAGGCCAGGCACCGGCAGGTCGCCGACGAGCATCCGTTCCGCGGGTCGGCTCTCGCCGAGGAAGCCGACGCCGATGGCCTTGCGTACCGCGCTGTGCCCACCGTCCGCGCCGACCAGGTAGTCGAACCGGGCCTGTTCGGTGTTGCCGGCCCGGCGCAGCGTGGCCGTCACCCCGCCGGCGTCCTGGGCGAGGCCGACCAGCTCGGTGCCCTGCTCGACGTCGCCGCCGAGCGCGGCCAGGCGTTCGCGCAGGATCCGCTCGGTACGCATCTGGGGCAGCAGCCAGGGGTTCGGGTGCGGCACGTCCGGCGTGACCTCGCGCGTCGGGGTCATGTGCCCCTCCCAGACGACCTGCTCGCCCTGCCAGGCCCGGAGGGGCGGGTACCCGCTGCCCTGGGCGAGCACGGCGTCGAGCACGCCGAGGTCGTCGAAGACCTCCAGGGTGCGCGGCTGGAGGCCCTTGCCCCGGGAGCCCGGGAGCGGTCCGTCCGCCCGATCGACGATCCGGTACGGCACGCCCCGGCGGGCCAGGTCGATGGCGAGCGTCAGGCCGGTGGCGCCGGCTCCCACGATCAGTACTGCTTGCGACATCACGGCTCCATAATGAATCGTCATTCAGTGAATGTATATTCAGATTACTGCCTGCTACGGTCTTGTCAAGCGAGAGGGGAGTGACGGATGGTCGTGCGTGACATGACGGCGAGTGGCGGGAGACGAGCCCGGGCCGCGGCCACCGAGGCCGCCCTCAAGGCCGCCGCGACCACCGTGTTCGAGGAGCGTGGCTACCTCAACACCAAGATCACCGATATCACCGCGGCGGCCGGCCGGGCCGCCGGATCCTTCTACAACCACTTCGCCAGCAAGGAGGAACTGCTCGAATCGCTGCTCGCCGACCTGTTCACCGAGGGCGACGAGGCGGTGGCCAAGCATCCGCCGGACCACGACCTGTCCGACCCGACGCAACTGCGCTGGCACATCGCCGGGTTCTGGCAGATCTTCCAGCGGCACAGCACCGTGTTCGTGGCGCTCCAGCAGGCCGCGATGCTCGACGGGCGGTTCGCCGAACGGCTGCGCGCGCTGGTGCAGCCCGAGCAGCGCGTGATGCGCGAGCACCTCGAGTACCTGCGCGACCGGGGCGTACGGCTGCCCGGCGACCCCTCCGTGGTGGCCGCCGCGATGACCGCGATGTGGTACCAGTTCGCCTACGGTCAGCTCGCCGGAGGCATGTTCGACCTCGGCCGACGGCTCAGCGACGACGAGGCCGTGGACACCCTCACCGCGTTCACCCTGAGGGGCCTCGCCGGGGACGTCCCCGACACCGGGTCGGCCTGACCCGGCCGTCGGCGGCCCGACCATCCACGGTCGGGCCGGCGGCGACCCGGTCCTTCGCCGGCACCGGCGGTGGATGGTCGGGCCGAACGCCGGTCCGACAAGATCGGTGGATCATGCCCGGCGACAGAATGGGCCCGATCTCAGTAGGCTGTCCGTATGGACCTGTCTGTCGGGCTCACCGCCCGTGTCGAGTTGACCGTGACCGACGCGGACACCGCCCAGACCGTCGGTTCCGGCGACGTACCGGTGCTCGCGACGCCGCGCGCCCTGGCCGTCACCGAGGCCGCCACCGTGCTCGCCACCGCAGCGCGGTTGCCCGGCGGGATGACCACGGTCGGCACCCGGATCCAGCTGACCCACAAGGCGCCGACGCCCGTCGGACGCACCGTCGTCGCGGTGGCCCGGCTCGCCGAGGTGGACGGGCGGACGCTGTCCTTCGACGTCTCCATCCACGACGGGGACACCGTGGTCGCGTCCGGGATCATCGAACGCACCGTCGTCGACCGGCACAAGTTCGTGGAACGTGCCTTCGCCACGGTGGAGCCGGCCGACTCCCC
>JBAUUM010000450.1:0-8366 GCA_049582705.1 Actinocatenispora sp. | reverse complement strand
CTCCTCGGCTGGTCGGCCGGCTTCGTCGTGGCCGGCGCGGCCCTCGGCAGCATCGCCTCCAGCGTCCAGGACATGACCGGCGGCAGCCGCGAGGTGCAGGACATGTTCGCCAGGCTCGGCGGCGTGGACGGCCTCGTCGACGCGTACCTGTCGGCGACGATGGGCATCCTGGGCCTGGTCGCCTCCGGGTACGCGATCTCCGCGGCACTGCGGCTGCGCGGCGAGGAATCCGCCCAGCGGGCGGAGCCCGTACTGGCCACCCGGGTCAGCCGGGTCGGCTGGGTGGCGAGCCACCTGACCATCGCGGTACTCGGCACCGCCCTGCTGATCGCGCTCGCCGGTGCGGCCGCGGGGCTGACGCACGGGCTGCGTACCCACGACGTCGGCGCCCAGGTGCCCCGGCTGCTCGGCGCGGCCCTGGTCCAGGTACCGGCGGCGCTCCTGGTGGCCGGCATCGCGGTGGCACTGGTCGGGCTGCTGCCCCGGTTCGCGGTGCTGAGCTGGGCGGTGCTCGGGGTGTTCCTGAT
Organism: Actinocatenispora sp.; assembly: GCA_049582705.1. Lineage (GTDB taxonomy): Bacteria > Actinomycetota > Actinomycetes > Mycobacteriales > Micromonosporaceae > Actinocatenispora. The sequence continues at coordinate 7,839 of JBAUUM010000450.1, read as the reverse complement.
GCTCGGTCAGTTCGGGGAGCTGCTGTCCCTCGACCAGAGCGTCATGGACCTCTCCCCGTTCACGCACACGCCGAAGCTGCCCGGCAGCGCCTTCACCGGTACGCCGCTGCTCTGGCTGCTGACCGTGACCGCCGCACTGATCGCCGCGGGCCTGGTCGGGATCCGACGGCGCGACATCGGCTGAGCGTCACACCCGTCCGGTGCGCCGACCACCAGTGGGTCGGCGCGCCGGACGCGTACCGGTGACCGACTCGCCCGGCATCACGTCCGCTTGCCGGTGACCGGCGCGCCCGGCACCGGTGAGACAGTCGGACGGCACCAGTGACAGCGCCGGTGGCCGGCTCGGACGACACGCGCCGGCGACCCCGGGCGCGGCTGTTCGCCGAGCGTGCCGGACCCGTGGTGGGCACTGATCTTCGCGGAGAGAACCGTCACAACACGCACGGCGTGCCCGCTTCGTGCGGCGCCGACGTCCGTCCGCCGGGCCGGTACCGGGTGGCGCGACGCGCGGCGGACCGCCGGCACTTTGTCCGGGATGGCTGGACTGGCCGGGGCCCCACGACGACCGGTCGCGACATTCGGTGGCGTGACCCTCGACAACTGGGCCCGAGTGGGATAGAGAAAAGCCAGCAGATGCTGCCGACAGGGACCATGATTCGAAGCAGCGGATCATGATCAAAGTAACGACCCGGCCAGGTCCGGAGGACACTGACCGGGAAATGCTGGTGGGGAAGGAGGGAGTTGAACCCTCACGCCCTTTCGGGCACACGGACCTGAACCGTGCGCGTCTGCCATTCCGCCACTTCCCCAGTGGCAACACATCAGAGACACCAACAGTACAGTGCCTCTTAGGCTCGGAGCTGGCGGCCCCGCACCCAGCAGTCCGAGTGGGCATAGTACACACTCGGACAGCGGCGAAAGCCTAGCACGAGGGAGGAACGCTCCTGCCGACGGGAGTGGGCCGGCCCGATACCATCGGGGTCACGGAAGCCGAGGAGGAGCCGGTGAGCGTTCTGCAACGCTTCGAGAAGCGATTGGAGAACTTGGTAGAGGGCACCTTTGCCAAGGTCTTCAGGGGTGTCGTGCACCCGGTGGAGATCGCCAGTGCCATGCAGCGGGAAGCCGAGGCACACAAGGCGATACTGGCGGGTGGCCGCACCCTCGTGCCGAACCGGTACGTGATCGACCTGTCGCCCTACGACCACAGCCGGCTCGCGCCGTACGCGGCCGCCCTGGCTCAGGAGCTGGCGCAGAGCCAGGCCGAGTTCATCGGCGAGCAGGGCTGGACGGTCTACGGCGACGTGATCGTCGAGATCGAGCGCGGTGAGGGGCTGGACACCGGCATGTTCCGGGTCACGGCCGAGGTCTACACGGGCGGCCAGCAGCCCGAGCCCGCCCAGCAGGGCTACGGCGAACAGCAGTACAACGGCGGCCCGCCGCCCGGTCCGGAGGCCTACAGCACGTCCGGCCCGCCGGCCCCGATGGGGGGCCAGCAGACGCCGAACGCGCGGATGGTGTCCAACGACGGCCGGCAGTACGCGCTGGCCATCGGCTCGACCATCATCGGTCGCGGCGAGCAGGCCCAGCTGCGCCTGGCCGACGTGGGCATCTCGCGTCGCCACGCCCGGCTCGACTTCGACGGCACCCGGGTGGTGCTGACCGATCTCGGCTCGACGAACGGCACGGTGGTCAACGGACAGCGGATCTCGGCGGTGGCGCTACGGCCAGGTGACGTGGTGCAGTTCGGCACGACCACGCTCACGTACCACGTGGACGGCTGATGCCCTCGATCGTCCTGGCGGTCGCCCGGTTCGGCTTCCTCGCCCTGCTGTGGATCTTCGTGTTCGCGGTCGTCGGGGTCATCCGGCGAGACCTGTGGTCGGGTGCGCGCGGCAAGCTCGTCGCGCCGCCCCGCGGCGTGCAGGCCCCGCCGCCCCCGAACGCCCGGCAGCAGCGGCCGAAGGGACGTGGCCGCGCGGCCCGGCAGTTGATCGTGACCGAGGGGGCGTTGGCCGGCACCCAGATCACGCTGGCCGACCACCAGATCACCATGGGACGCGCGGAAGACTCCACTCTGGTGCTGACCGATGACTACGCGTCCACCCGACATGCCCGGCTCGTCCCCCGTGGCGGAGAATGGTTCCTGGAAGACCTCGGATCGACAAACGGTACGTACCTGGATCGCGCTAAGGTCACCGGACCAACTCCTGTCCCTCTGGGTGTACCGATCCGGATCGGACGCACCGCCCTCGAGCTACGGCCATGACTATGACTTCCGGCGCACCGCTCCACCCCGCTCCTCGTGACGTGCCGTCCTCCGTCGCGCGCGGTAAGGGGCAGGTTGCTTCATGACCATCCCCCGCCCCCCGATGCTGACGCGGCAGGTCACCTCATGACAAGCAAACCCCACTCCCCGGGACTCCCCACGACGCTCACCCGGCAGGTCGCCTCATGACCGTGCACCCCGGCAACCCGCCGCGCTCCGCTCCTCAGTCGGCCGCCAGCACTCCGCTCCGCTCCGCGCCGCCGGCACTCCCTACGATGCTCACCCGGCAGGTCGCCTCATGACGATGACCTTGCGGTACGCGGCGCACAGCGATCGCGGGCTGATCCGGGACGGCAACCAGGACTCCGTGTTCGCGGGGCCGCGCCTGCTCGCGGTGGCCGACGGCATGGGCGGCATGGCCGCTGGTGACGTGGCCAGCAACATCGTCATCGCGACGCTCGCCCCCCTCGACGACGACGTGCCGGGCAACGACCTGGTCGACGGCCTGCGCGACGCGGTCGCCAACGCCAACCAGCGTCTGCGGGACACGGTCGAGGCCAACCCGCAGATGGAGGGCATGGGCACCACGCTCACCGCGATGCTGTTCTCCGGCACCCGGTTCGGCCTGGTCCATGTCGGCGATTCGCGCGCCTACCTGATGCGCGACGGCCAGATGGTCCAGGTCACCAAGGACGACTCGTACGTGCAGATGCTGGTCGACGAGGGCCGCATCACGCCGGAGGAGGCCACCAACCACCCGCAGCGTTCGCTGATCACGCGGGCGTTGCAGGGTGAGGACGTCGAGCCCGAGTTCTCCGTACGGGAGGCCCGCCCCGGCGACCGCTACCTGGTCTGCAGCGACGGCCTGCACGGTTTCGTGAGCGACGAGACCATCTCCGACACCATGCTGGCGACGGCCGACCCGCAGCAGTGCGTCGACCGGCTGATCCAGCTCGCGCTCCGGGCCGGCGGACCGGACAACGTCACGGTGATCATCGCCGACGTCGTGGACGGGAACCTGGCGGAGCAGCAGCCGATCGTCGGCGGCGCGGCGGCACGGGACCGCGGCATGACCACGGTCGCCGACCCGACCAGCCCGGCGGCGCGGGCCGCCCTGGCCCAGCAGCAGAGCCGGGCAGCGTCGGCGCCGCCGCCGGAACCGGAACCCCCGGAGGAACCGGAGCAGCGTCGCCGGCACCCGGTGCGCAACACCCTGATCGTGCTGGTCGCCCTCGCGGTGGTCGGCGGCGCCGGGTTCGGCGTGTGGCAGTACGCCCAGTCCCAGTACTACGTCGGCACCACCGACGACGGGTACGTGGCGGTGTTCCGCGGCGTCCCCGGTGACCTCGTCGGCCTCCACCTGTCCAGCGTGGACGTCAAGAGCAACACGAAGGCCGCCGAGCTGACCAAGCTGGCGCGCAGCCGGGTCGGCCAGGGCATCGACAGCTCGGGCCGGGCACAGGCGCTCAACACGCTGCGGGAACTGACGGACAACAGTCCGGGCAACCCCAACAAGTTGCCGATCTGCGCGACCGCGTCGCCCACGCCGACGCCGTCGAAGACCCCGAAGTCGGGCTCGTCGCCGCGGCATGGCGCGTCGAGTACGCCGACCCCGCGCCACACGCCGAGCGGCACCCCGTCGGCGGTCAGCCCGTCGCCCACCCAGTCAGCGAGCCCGGCGACCAGGCCCGGTGACTGTCGGCCAGGCAGGTGAGCACCCGCTCGTGACCATGCCATCCACCCATCCCGTCGCCGCGTCACAGCCCCGGCGGGTACCCACCCGACGTAACACCGAGCTGGGCCTCCTCGTGGTGGCCTGGCTGCTGGTGCTCCTGTTGTCGGTGACCGCCCAGTCGGCGATGACCAACGAGGTCGGCACCAGGCCGCTGGTACTGCCGGCGATGCTGGGCATCCTCTTCCTGGTCGCCCACCTCGGCGTCCGGTTCCTCGCCCCGTACTCGGACCCGGTCATCCTCCCGTGCGCCGCGCTGCTCAACGGCATCGGCATCATCTTCATCCAGCGACTGTCCGTCGGCGGCACCGAGATCAACAACCAGCACAGCCTGGCGGTCCGGCGCTCCTGGGGCCCGTTCGACGGCCTGGGGATCAAGCAGATGGCCTGGATGGCGGTGGCCATCGTCGCGATGGTGCTGGTCATCGGCTTCCTGCGGGACCACCGCACCCTGTCGCGCTACGCGTACACGCTCGGTCTGGGTGGTCTGGTCTTCATGGCCACCCCGGCGGTACTGCCGTCGAGCCTCAGCTCGCTCAGCGGCGGCGCGAAGCTGTGGATCATCACTCCGCTGGGCGCCGTCCAGCCGAGCGAGTTCGCGAAGCTGCTGCTGCTCTGCTTCTTCGCGTTCTACCTGGTCCGCAAGCGGGAAGTGCTCTCGCTGGCCAGCAAGCGGGTGCTCGGCATCGACTTCCCGCGCGGCCGCGACCTCGGTCCGGTCCTGGTGATCTGGGTGTTCAGCCTGCTGGTCCTCGTCTTCGAGAAGGACCTGGGCACCTCGCTGATGTACTTCGGCTGCTTCGTGGTGATGATGTACATCGCCACCGAACGGACCAGCTGGCTGATCATCGGCCTGGGGCTGTTCTTCGGCGGCGCGTTCCTCGGCTACGAGCTGGGCAACGTGCTCAGCCCGTTCGCGAACCTGCACGACCGGATCGACCTGTGGCTGGACCCGCTCAGCGATCCGGGTGGCAGCGGGTTCCAGGCGATCCAGGCCCGCATCGGCCTGGCCTCCGGTGGCCTGCTGGGCACCGGTCCGGGAGCCGGTCACCCCGGCCTGGTCCCGCTCAACTACAGCGACGAGATCACCGCGGGGCTCGGCGAGGAGCTCGGCATCGCGGGTCTGGCCGCCGTCCTCATGCTGTACCTGCTGATCGCCGCCCGGGGGATGAAGACCGCGACCGCGGTGCGTGACCCGTTCGGCAAGCTGCTGGCCGGCGGGCTCTCCTTCTCGGTGGCCTTGCAGGTGTTTGTGATCGTGGGGGGTGTGACCGGCCTCATCCCCTTCACCGGCCTGACCACGCCGTTGCTGTCCTACGGCGGTTCCTCGCTGGTCGCGAACTGGATCCTGGTGGCGCTGCTGCTGCGGATCTCGAACGCGGCACGTCGTCCGATCCCGGGCGTCGGCGGCCCCACCGGTCCCACCGGCGGGCCACAGCCTCAACTTCACAGCGCCACGACGGAGGTGATCAAGCTGTGAACATGCCCCTGCGCCGTGTCTCGATCGCGGTCGTCGTGCTGATCCTGGCTCTGGTCGCCAACCTGAACTGGGTCCAGATGTTCGACGCCGGCGAGTACCGGGACTCCGATCACAACCAGCGGAACCGGATCGCCCAGTACGAGGTCGAGCGCGGCAGCATCATGGCCGGCCGACAGGCCGTCGCGTACAGCAAGGACACCGGCGGCGGGAACCTGCGCTACCAGCGCATCTACCCCAAGGGTCGGGAGTACGCGGCGATCACCGGGTACGCCTCGCTGCGGTTCGGCAACTCCGGCGTCGAGCAGTACGAGAACTCGATGCTCGGCGGGACCGACGACGCCCTCTTCGTCCAGAACGTCTCCGACACGGTGACCGGCAAGCACTCGCCGGGCGCCAACGTGCTGCTGACCGTGGACCCGAAGGTCCAGGACGCGGCCTGGAACGGTCTGAAGAACGCCGGCTACCCGGGTGCCGCGGTTGCGATCGACCCGAAGACGGGCAAGATCCTCGCCATGGCGACCACGCCGACCTTCGACCCGAACCCGCTCGCGGACCACGACGAGGACGCCGAGCAGCAGGCCTGGGACGCGGACCGGCCGAACGACCAGGACAGTCCGCTGCTGAACAAGGCCCTGGGCGGCGGCGGCCCGTGGCCGCCCGGCTCCACGATGAAGGTGATCGTGTCGGCCGCCGCGCTGGAGAACGGGTACGATCCGGACACCAACATCCCAGCGGGTCCACAGTACGAGCCGGAGGACGGTGGCAACCCCATCCACAACGACGTGCCGGAGATCTGCCCGCAGTCCCAGGTCACGCTGCTCGTCGCGCTCCGCGACTCCTGCAACACCGGATTCGCCAGGCTGGGCGTCAAGCTGGGTGCCGACACCGTGGTGGGCAAGGCGGAGGCCTTCGGCCTGAACAAGCCGATGACCATCCCGATGCTCGGCCAGGACAAGGGCATGCCGGTCGCGAAGAGCGTCACCGGTGACCCGCAGGGCGCCTCGCAGATGGCACAGTCCTCGATCGGTCAGTTCAACGTCGCGCAGACGCCGCTGCAGGAGGCCATGACCGCCGGGGCGATCGCGAACGACGGGACCGAGATGCAGCCGTACCTCGTCCAGGAGATCCAGGGCAGCGACTACAGCACGCTGCGCACCGCGCAGGAGCACAAGTACGGCCAGCCGATCGACGCGGACACCGCCGGGCGGCTGCGCACGATGATGGACGCGGTGGTGGACGGCGGCACCGGTCGCCGCGCCCAGATCGGCGGGATCGAGGTCGGCGGCAAGACCGGCACCGCCGAACACGGCGAGGCCGCGAGCGAGCACGGCTGGTTCATGGGATATGCCCGCGACAACGGGGAACCAAAAGTCGCCGTAGGCGTGTTTATTCAGGGGGCCGGTGAAGGCGGCAGCGCCACGGCCACCCAGATCGGTGGCGACATCATGAGGGCGGTGGTGAACCCGTGAGCAGGCAGGCAGCCGAGCTGCGCCGCGAGCGACCCGGCCACGGCCCCGCCACGGGGGACCCTGCCGCGACGATGAAGGGACAGAGCAGATGCTGACGCCCGGGGGCACGCTGGGCGGCCGCTACCGGCTGGACGAACGGATCGCCACCGGTGGCATGGGCGACGTGTGGAAGGCCCAGGACACGGTCCTCGGTCGCGTCGTCGCCGTCAAGATCCTGCAATCGGCTTTGTTGGACGAACCCGGGTTCGTGGAGCGGTTCCGCGCCGAGGCGCGGGTCATGGCGACCATCAACCATCCGGGCGTCGTCCGGGTCTACGACTACGGCGAGACCGCCATCGACGGTGGCGGCCAGGTCGCGTACCTGGTCATGGAGCACGTGGACGGCGAAGCCCTGTCCCACACGCTCAGCCGCGTCGGCCGCCTCACGCCCGAACGCACCATGAACCTGGTGTCCCAGGCCGGCGAGGCGCTGGCTGCGGCACACGAGCACGGCATCGTGCACCGCGACGTGAAGCCGGGCAATCTGCTGGTCCGTCCCGACGGCAAGCTGGTACTGACCGACTTCGGCATCGCGCGCAGCGCCATGTCCGGGCAGCTGACCACGGCCGGATCGATCCTCGGCACCGCGTCGTACGTGTCGCCGGAGCAGGCGACCGGCAGCGGCGACATCACGGCCGCCAGCGACGTCTACTCGCTGGGCGTCGTCGGCTACCAGTGCCTGTCGGGCCACCGTCCGTTCGAGGGCGACAACCCGCTCCAGGTCGCGATGAAGCACGTGCGGGACATCCCGCAGCCACTGCCGGCCGACGTGCCGGGGGTGGTGCGCGAGGTGGTCGACAAGGCGATGGCGAAGGATCCGGTGCAACGCTGGCCCAGCGCCTCGGCCATGGCC
>JBAUUM010000449.1:0-5128 GCA_049582705.1 Actinocatenispora sp. | reverse complement strand
GAGCCGGCCCGGTCGGCCCCGTCGGCGCTGCCGACCATTGCTGTCCGGCCGGCCCCGATCGCCCGGCTGGCCCGGATGCGCCGGACTCGCCCAGCCGGGGGCGGTGGTCGGCATGTCGTCCCGCTGGTGCGGTGAATGAGCGTCCACGACAACTCCCTTCGCTGTCGTGGACGCTAGGCCGGCCCGGCCGGCGGCGGAACCCGGTCGCCGAGCGCTGTGGACAACCGGCGGCCCGGCTGTGGACAACCCCGACGCTGTGCCGCGTGCTGTGCTATTGGCCTGGTCAGGAGGCCTTGCTGGCGACCTTGCTGCTGGACGAGCTGCTCGAACTCGACCCGCTGGAGCCCGAGCCGGACGTGCCGGAGCCGCTGCTCGACGAACTGCCGGAGTCCGAACTCTTCGAGCTGGTGCCGGAGCTGGAACTCTCCGAGCTCTTGCTGCCGGAGTCGCCGCCGCTCGACGATTCGCTCTTCGGCTTCTCCGACTTGCCGCCGGACGAGCCGTTGCTGTTCGACCGCGAGTCCGTCCGGTAGAAGCCCGACCCCTTGAACACGACGCCGACGGCCGAGAAGACCTTCCGGAGCCGGCCGGCACAACTGGGGCACTCGGTCAGGGCGTCCTCGGTGAACGTCTGGACCGCTTCGAGCCGATGGCCGCACTCCGTGCATGCGTACTGGTAGGTGGGCACCCTTGCCTCCGCTGGCACTCTCTATTTCAGAGTGCTAATCATCCGCCATCGGAGGGTCTGTCGTCCACCCGGGGTGGCCAGGTAGACACCGGCGAGGGGTCCGGGTCAGCGCCCGGGGGAGAGCCGTCGGAAGCCCGCGTTCGGGGTGATGACCGCGTCCACCCGCCGGTCGTGCGGCTCGGCGGGAAGCCGGTCCAGCACCTCCGGCTCGTAGAGCAGCGCGACGACGAGGCTCGGGGTCGACAGCCGGGCCAGTGCCCGGTCGTACGAGCCGCCGCCGCGTCCCAGCCGGTTGCCGGCCCGGTCGACCGCGAGGGCCGGTACGAACAGGATCGTCGCGGTGCTGATCGCGCACCGTCCGAGCGGGGGGCCGGAGGGCTCGCAGAGGCGCCATCGCGCGGGCTGCAGGCAGTCCGGCCCCGTGTACTCGGCCCAGTCGAGGTCCAGGTCGCTGCGGAGTACCGGGAGCAGGACCCGGTCGCTGTTCGCCCGCAGGGCCTCCGGCAGCTGGTCGCCGCCGGGTTCACCCTCGGTCGGTACGTAGCCGGTGATGGTCCGGACCGTCTCGGCTGTCGACCGTCGTCGCCGGCGGCGGTCGCGCAGCAGGTCCCGGACTGCCGCGCGGATCGCTTGGTCGTGTGCTGCCCGACGGGCCGGCGTGATGGCCCGGCGGTTGTGCGACAACCGGTCCCGAATTACTGACTTTTCGGACAATGGAGGCATAATCGCTGGATCCAACCTCGCCTCGGTAGCTCGTTGCTCCGGGTGCTGTGACAGCATCGCACTGCGGGTTGTCGAGCGGGGCGCGGATCGCCGGGCCACCCACCGACATCGCAGGTGCCACGCCGTGCGGCCACCACCTGGTGTGCCACGACTTTCCGGGAGGCCGGGTGACCCTCCGCTCGCGGCTGACCGCCGCGTTCCTGGCTGTCGTGCTCGGCCCCGTGCTGATCGGTGCCGTGTTCGTGGGCATCACCGTCTCCGAGGTCAGCAACCATCGCGCCACCGGGCGGCTCGACACCGCCGTCACCATGGTGCGCAGTACGGTCAACGCCGCCTGCCGGGAACTGCGCTCGGCGGCCAGCACCGCGGCCCGCCTGTACGGCGCCGGCACGGCCACGGACCGGGTCGACGCCGCCCGGGACGGGGTCGAGACGGGACTCGCCACGGCTGTGCAGATCTCCGACCCGGACGGCCGGAAGCTGTCCACCGCCGGGGAACTGAGCGGCCCGTGGGTGGACTGCGCCAGCCGGGGCAGCGCCGGGGTGGAACGACCCGGGGCGCTCATCGCGCGGATCCGGATGGCCGACTCCGCCGGCCGTACCGTCGGGCAGGTGGTGGCCGGCATCCCGGTCGACGCCGACTTCGTGAACCGGCTGCACAACTCGGCGGGGGTGGGCGTGACCATTCCGTCCCACCGTGCCCCGCTGTCCACCGAGACGCCGACCCGCGCCGAGGCCGTGGCCATCGCCGCCGGCAGGGTCCGCGGCACGGCCATCCGGTCCACACCGGAAGGACTCTTCGTCCGTGCCGTACCGCGCAGTGACGGCCAGCCCCTGCACCTGGCGCTGTCCACGGCGCGGGCCGACTCGCAGGCGCTGTACGCGGTGCTGGTCGGTGTGGTGGTGCTGGCCGGGCTGGTGGCGGTGGGCGCCGCGTGGTGGCTGGCGAACTCGACCACCCAGCCGCTGTTCGAGCTGGCCTCGGCCGCCGACCGGGTGGCCGGCGGCGACCTGGACGCCCGGGTACCGGTACGCAGCCGCGACGAGGTCGGCAAGCTCGGCTCGGCGTTCAACCGGATGACCCGGGAGATGCAGGCGTACGTGTCCGCCCTGACCGCGAGCCGGGACCAGCTGCGCGGCAACCTCGGGCTGCTCGGCGACACCCTGGCCCGTACGCACGACCTGGACGGCATCCTGACCGTGATCCTGAAGACCGCGATGGCGGCGACGGGCGCGCAGGCCGGGGTGGTGCTGCTGGTCGACAAGCCGGACGGCAAGTACCCGAACCAGCTCGTGGCCCGCTGCGCGGACGGCCTGGACGAGCGGGCCCGGTCGCTGTCGGACGTACGGGTACGGCTCGGCGAGGGCCTGCTCGGCGCGGTGGCGCTGGCCGGTGAGCCGCGCCGTGGCCGCGTCGTGGGCATCGAGCTGGCCCGGTACGAGCCGCGGTGCCGCACGTACATCGCCGTACCGTTCACCGGTTCGGGCCGCGACGTGGACGGCGCCGCGTCGACGCTGGACGACGCCGTGGGCCGGCCACCGGGACTCCGCGGCGTGCTCGCCCTGTACGACCGGCTCGGCCAGGACGACTTCGACGACGCGGACCTGGGCACCCTGCGTACCTTCGCGGGCCAGGCGGCGGTGGCGGTGGACAACGTCCTGCTGCACCAGGAGACGGCCCGGCTGTCGCTGACCGACGACCTCACCGAGCTGTGGAACTACCGCTACCTCCGGGTCTCGCTCTACCGCGAGGTGGAGCGGGCCACCCGGTTCAGCCGCCAGCTGTCCGTACTGGCGATGGACCTGGACCGGTTCAAGGAGGTCAACGACACCTACGGGCACTCGTCCGGTGACGCCGTGCTGATGGCGTTCGCGAACCGCATCCAGGCCGAGATCCGCGAGGTCGACCTGGCCTGCCGGCAGGGCGGCGAGGAGTTCGTGGTGCTGCTGCCGGAGACCGACGAGGCCGGCGCCAGCAGACTCGCCGACCGGATCTGCGCCTCCGTACGCGGCATGACCGTGCCGCTGCAGTCCCCGTCGGGCGGCAGTCGGGACGGGGAACCGGCCCAGGTACAGGTCACGGTGTCCATCGGCGTGGCGGTCTATCCGGACCACGGCGCGACGGGGCAGGATGTGCTGGACGCCGCCGACGACGCCTTGTATGAGGCCAAAGCCGCCGGTCGGGACACCTGGCGGGTGGCGTCACGTTCGGCCGGGCCACGCCCAGCCCGGCTGCGGGCACGACGTCTGGACATCGACGACGATCCGGATCCGTCGGCCGGTCCGGTCGACCCTTCCGACGGCGCGTCGCGGCGGCCACGGCCGCCCCGGCAGACCCGGGGCGGATAGTCTCGGGCAATGCCCGACCACGCCACAACTCGTAACCCCTCCAACAGCCCTTCCGGCACCCGTGCGACCAAGGCGGTCATCCCCGCGGCCGGTTTCGCCACCCGGTTCCTACCGGCCAGCAAGGCCGTGCCCAAGGAACTGTTCCCGGTGGTGGACAAGCCAGCGCTGCAGTACATCGTCGAGGAAGCGTCCTCGGCCGGACTCTCCGACGTACTGCTGATCACCGGCCGCGGCAAGAGCTCCATGGTCGACCACTTCGACCGGCGGCTGGACCTGGAGGCCGCCCTGGAGGCCAAGGGCGACACCGACCGGCTGGAGGCCGTACGGGAGCCGGGCGAGCTGGCGAGCCTGCACTCGTCCCGGCAGCCCGAACCGCTCGGCCTCGGGCACGCGGTGTCCTGTGCCGAGGACCACGTCGGCAACTCGCCGTTCGCGGTGATGCTCGGTGACGACCTGATCGACGAGCGGGACCCGCTGCTGCCGGTGATGCTCGACCTCCAGGCCGAGACGGGCGGCATCGTGCTCGCCCTGCTCGAGGTGCCCTGGGAGGAGGTGCACAAGTACGGTGTCGCGTCCGTGCGGGAGACCGACCGGGACGACCTCGTCGAGGTCACCGGGTTGGTGGAGAAGCCGTCCCGGGACGAGGCACCGAGCAACCTCACCGTCGTCGGCCGGTACGTGCTGCCCGCCGCGATCTTCGACGCGCTGCGCCGTACCGCACCGGGCCGGGGCGGCGAGATCCAGCTGACCGACGCGATGGCGACCCTGCTCGACGAGGGGACGCCGGTGCACGGCGTCGTCTTCCGGGGCAGGCGGTACGACACCGGCGACCCGACCGGCTACCTCAAGGCCGTCGTGCAGGTGGCCTGTGCGCGTGACGACCTCGGCCCGGACTTCCGGGAGTGGTTGGGTCGCTACGTTTCGGCCGGATTCGAGTCCGTCGACCGGCAGACTGTCGATGCCGGTGACCGGTTCGCCGGTCGGAGCTGAGACCACCCGGGCGCGGAAGTGGGCGATGATCGCCGTACAGCGTCCCGCCCGGGCGGTGTGATGATCCTTCTTCCCGCGGGGGCGGTGCGATGACAGCCACGCTGATGCCGTTGGCTGAGTACCTCCAGCAGGTACTGGCCAAGGTCAGACCACTGCCACCGCTGGACATGGAGCTCACCCAGGCGTACGGGAACGTCTTCGCCGAGGACGTGAAGGCGCCGGGTGCGCTGCCCGCGTTCGACCACGCCGCGATCGACGGTTACGCGGTACGGCTGGACGACGTGACCGGAGCGCGGGAGGACCGGCCGGTCCGGCTCAACGTGGTCGGCGACGTCGGCCCGGCGAGCTGGCGGCCGGTACGGGTCAGTGCCGGCAGCTG
>JBAUUM010000448.1:0-3026 GCA_049582705.1 Actinocatenispora sp. | reverse complement strand
GAGTTCCAGCCGGCCGGGCTCCTCGTCGCCACGGGTGTGCCGGATGACGGTGAAGATGCCCATCAGACCGGCCACGACCGCGCCGAGGGTGCCGAGCTTGAAGGTGGCCGCGCCGCCGAGGGTGGCCAGGTCGTACGACGGGCCGTACATGGCGAGGGTGGCCGGGTTGCTGCCGGCGCCGGCAGCGAACTTCGTCCGCTCGGCGACCGTCGGGTAGAGCTTGGCCACGCTGGACGCGCTGGCCGCGGCCATCAGCGTCATGGCGCCGATCCAGATCGGCAGCGTGATGCGGTCGCGCCGCAGCGCCAACCGGATCAGCGTCCGGGTTCCGGTCAGGGAATTCATCGGGCCGCTCCGGCCGTCTCGGGCTGGGTGTAGTGGCGCAGAAAGAGCTGTTCGAGCGTGGGCGGCTGGCTGACCAGGCTGCGGATCCCGATCTGGGTGAGGTGGCGCAGCACCGCGTCCAGGTGGACCGTCTCGACCTGGCAGCTGAGCCGGTTCTCCGACACGGAGACACCGGTGACGCCGGGCAGTTCGGCGACGCCCTCGACGGGGCCGGCCAGCTCGGCGGTGATCGACGTGCTGGTCAGGCCGCGCAGCTCGGCGAGGCTGCCGGTCTGCACGGTGCGGCCGGTCCGGATGATGCTGACCCGGTCGCAGACGGCCTCGACCTCGGAGAGGATGTGGCTGGAGAGCAGTACCGTGCGACCGCGTACCCGCTCTTCGAGGATGCAGTCCCGGAAGACCTCCTCCATCAGCGGGTCGAGCCCGGAGGTCGGCTCGTCGAGGATGAGGAGTTCGGCGTCGGAGGCCAGCGCGGCGACGAGGGCGACCTTCTGCCGGTTGCCCTTGGAGTAGCTGCGGGACTTCTTGCGCGGGTCGAGGTCGAACCGTTCCAGCAGGTCGGCGCGACGCTTCGGGTCGAGGTCGCCACGCAGCCGGCCGAGCAGGTCGATCACCTCGCCGCCGGTGAGGTTGGGCCACAGGGTCACGTCGCCGGGCACGTAGGCGAGGCGGCGGTGCAGCTGGGTCGCGTCGCGCCACGGGTCCCCGCCGAGCAGGGTGGTGGCGCCGCCGTCGGCGCGGAGCAGGCCGAGCAGGACCCGGATGGTGGTCGACTTGCCGGCGCCGTTCGGGCCGAGGAAACCGTGCACCTCTCCGGTGGCGACGGTCAGGTCGAGCCCGTCGAGCGCGCGGGTGCGGCCGAAGGACTTGGTGAGTCCGGAGACTGAGACTGCGTCTGTCATGGTTCAGAACATACAGTCAATTCACAAAACTGTGAAGCTTGTAAATTGTGTAAAGTAAGTGACACACACGACCGGGGAGGCGAACGTGAACAGGGCAGGTGAGGCCACGCGCGACGAGGCCGGGACGGTGAAGTTCCTCGAACGGTTCGCCTCCGCGATGACCGACACGGGACTACCGAGGATGCCGGCACGGGTGTTCGCGGCCCTCTTCGTCACCGACAGCGGCCGGCTCACCGCCGCGGAACTCGCCGAGGCGCTCCAGGTCAGCCCGGCGGCGATCTCCGGCGCGGTGCGGTACCTCGGGCAGATCAACCTGGTCAGCCGCGAACGTGAACCGGGCAGTCGGCGGGACCACTTCGTGGTCCGCGACGACGTCTGGCAGCAGCTCATCGGCCGCCGCGACCAGATCCTGGTCCGGGTGGAGGACTCCCTGCGCGACGGCATCACCCTGGTCGGTGCCGACACCGCGGCCGGCCGGCGGGCCGCGGAGACCATCGCCTTCTTCGAGTTCCTCCAGAACGAACTGCCCGACCTCATGACCAAGTGGTACGCCCAGCGCGACGCGCGCGACTGACCAGCGCACGGTCGGTCTTCATCGCCGTCGCCGTCGCCGTCGCCGTCGCCGTGCCGGCCCGGCCCGGGCCCCGTTCCGAGCCACGGGCGGGTCGAGGGCGGCGGGTCAGCGGGTCAGTACCAGGAGGTCGGCCGGCGGTGACGGGATCTCCCGGTCGCCGTGCTCCTCGGCGTCCCGGGCGAACGCGGCGAAGCCCGCCTCGATCTCCGGCTCCGGAAGGTGCTCGAACGTCGAGAGCGCGCGCCACCGCAACCGCTCGTACGCGTCCCGCAGCGTGCGGGAGGGCTCGGCCGGTACGTCGACCCGGGCCCGTGGTGTGAACCCGGCGGCGCGCGCGAGGTCCCGCACGTACTGCTCGGTGCGGTACATGGCGCCGTCGGCCTCGGCGGCGGACGGGAAGTACCGGTACCAGTACAGGTCCGGCATGCGGTCGGAGAGGCAGGTCCGGATCAGTACCGTGCCGCCCGGTCGGACCACCCGGGCGAGTTCGCGCAGGGCACCGGCCTGGTCCGGGAAGTGGTGGAAGGTGAGGAAGAGCAGGGCCGCGTCGCACGACGCGGACGCGAGCGGGATGGCCTCCGCCTGCCCCGCGAGGTAGGTCACGGACGGATGGGTCGCGTCGGCCGTCGCCACCGCACGCATGCCCTCGGACGGTTCGACCCCGTACACGGGTCCGCCGAACGCGTCGGCGAGGGCGGGCGTGAACCGACCCGTCCCGGAGCCGAGGTCCAGCACGCGGAGGGGTCGCCGCTCCGGCACGTGCCGGGTGAACTCCGCGATCCACCGCCGCAGGCTGTCGGGATCCAGCATTCGCCCCCGGGCGTAGACCGTGTGGAGGCGTCCGTCGTAGTCCACTGCCATCCGGTCACCCTACGCGCGGTGGTACTCACGTCCGGGTGCCGAAGTGGAGGTGGTCTGCCGCCGCCGACCGGCCACGGAAGGCGGCGGTGATGCGTGGCCCCGTCGCATCGGAGGGAGTTCGCCGTCGCCCCGGACTACGGGGGCATCCTGGGGGTCGGGGCCGTCGAGGGAGGCAACGCGGTGGGTGGCACGGGATTCGTTGCGGACGGCGACCGCCTTGCCGTACTCCCCGACGCGGTCCGGCGGTACGCGTACCGCGTGACGGCCGCCGCGCGGGACCACTACGGTCCCGCGCTGACCGGCGTCTACCTGCACGGCTCCGCCGGGTTCGGGCACTTCGTGGC
>JBAUUM010000447.1:0-2548 GCA_049582705.1 Actinocatenispora sp. | reverse complement strand
GACAATCGGCCGTGCCCGCGTCGCGGATGTGCCGCAGCACCGCCCGGTCGCTGGCCAGGGCCTCCAGACAGCCGCGTCGCCCACAGCCGCACATCGGGCCGGCCGGGTCGACCGGCAGGTGGCCGAGTTCCCCGGCCATGCCGCTCGCCCCGGAGTACAGCGAGCCGTCGAGCAGCAGCCCGCAGCCGATGCCGGGCCCGACGGTGACCACCGCGAAGGAGTCGACGTCGCGGCCGGCGCCGAACCACCGTTCGGCCACCACGAGGGTGTTGACATCGTTGTTCGCGACGACGGACAACCCGGTCGCCCGGGACAGCGGCCCCGCGATGTCGACGTCCTGCCAGTCCAGGATCGCCGAGTACCGGCAGACACCGGCCACGGTGTCGACGTGGCCGCTGACCCCGACCCCGATGCCCAGTACCCGCTCGGCGGCCTCGGGGGCCTCGGCCAGCAGCCGCCGGGTCAGGTCCGCGGCGGCCGCCAGGGCGGTACCGGGGGTGCAGTCGTCGATCGGCTGCTCGGCCCGGGCCAGCACCCGGGCGGCCATGTCGGTGACCACGGCCGCGACCTGCGCGGGGCCGATCTTGACGCCGACGACGATGTGCTTGTCCGCGTTGACCTGCAGCAGCCGCTGCGGGCGGCCGCGACCCTGCGGGGCGGCGTCCGCCTCGCGCAGGAAGTCGTGCGCCAGCAGCGGCGGCAGCAGCCGGGTGACGCTGGAGGGCGCCAGCCCGAGCCGTTGCGCCAGGCCGGTCCGGGAGATGGGCCCGGCGGTGAGCACGGTCGCGAAGATCTCGGCACGCGTCTGCTCGCCGATGAGATCCGTGACCGGGATCCGTTCCGGGTCCATCCCGCACCTCCTGTGCCGCGCGGTCAGCGCAGTTCGATGTGGTTCAGCAGTACCGTGCCGTCGTCGCCGGCGGCGCGGACGAGGGTCACCAGGTTGGTGCCCTCGGCGAGGTCGATCTCGCCGTGCAGGGTGGCCCACCCGCCGCCGCTGGCCCGGAACGTGACCCGCCTGGCCTCGCCGACCGGGGTGCGGTCCGTGCGTTCCGCGCCCAGGGTGAGGCTGCCGTCCGTCTCCGTCGCGTAGCGCAGCGCGATCCGGTACCGGCCGGCGCAGTCGGCGGCGACCGCGAAGGTGACCGACGCGCCGTCGGTGTCGAGCGTCGCGTACCCCATGCCGGTGTGGCCGTCGAGGTCGTTGCCGAAGCCCGCGCCGCCGCCCCAGGCGGCGAAGGCCGCGTGGTAGCGCCGGTCACGACCGTGCGGGGTGACCCGGACCAGCTGGCAGCCGTGTGCGGGCAGCTCCGCGCGTACGCGGTGCGTCCTGCCCAGGTCCTTGTGCCGCCACAGGTCGCGTACCCGTGCGGGGCCGTCGATGCCGAGCGCGTCGGCGAGGTCCAGTTCCCGGGTGGCCGCCTCGTCGCCGCGGTTGAACAGGGCCACCGCCCAGCTTCCGTCCGGCAACTGACCGGCCCAGCGCTCGGAGTCCCGGCTTGCGGTGTCCTCGGAGAACGGCGTGGCGCTGTGGAAGTACGGCTTGCCGACCAGACCCTGCCGGTTGAGTTCGAGCACCTCGGGGTTGGTGAACGCCCAGCCGTGCTCGCCGATGTTGCTGTGCAGGTCGGAGATCGTGATCGGGGAACCGGCGACGGTCATCAGGCTGATACAGGTACGCCGCTCGTCGTCGTCGGCGAACGTGTTCATCATCAGGAAGTCACCGTCGAGGATGAGCTGCCCACGCCCGGCACGGTCCGCGAAGCCGGTGAAACCCAGGAACGGGTTGAACCACTGCGACCAGTTCTCCTGCCAGGTCTGCCGCCCGCCGCTGAGCCGCTCCCAGCCGCCCTTGTCGGCGTCGGCGTTGATCCGGATCAGGTCGCCGTTGGCGAGCTCGGCCGCGCCGTGGTCGATCAGCTTCGGCATGACGAGGCTCAGTTCCATGTCGTCGCCGGCCGCCTCGTTCATCCAGCCGAGTGCCGTGAGGTAGTCCTCCCGACCGTGCTCGACGCCGACGGCACCGATGTTGGCGTCGTAGCCGGTCTCGTACCAGGACAGGAAGTCCACCCGCAGGTAGGGGACGCCGAGGTCCTTGAAGTACTTCACGTAGCCCTGGACGAACTCCTTGGCACCCGGCTTGGTGACGTCCGCCCAGTACAGGGTGTCGCCGCCGATCTCGGAGCCCATGAAGTCGCCCTTGACGACGATGTCGGCGAGCGGGATGTCGGTCCCGACGACGGTCTTGCTGGTGTCCGCGACGGCGGCGGCGTGCACCCAGAGCGGGTTGTAGTAGACGCCCAGCGTCATGCCCCGGGCCCGGAGATAGTCGATCCAGTAGGCCCAGTCGTGCTGCCAGTCGTCGTTGTAGCTGACGATGTACCCGTCCGCGGTGGTCTTGGTGGACGGCTCGATCCAGCCGTCGGTGCAGGCCATGGTGTAGCCGTGCGGGGCGAAGTCGGCGGCCAGCCAGTCGATGTTGGCCTGCCACTCGTCCTCGGGGATCGGCGCGTTGTGCGGGAAGGACCAGCCGTAGATGTTCCAGTAC
>JBAUUM010000446.1:0-1709 GCA_049582705.1 Actinocatenispora sp. | reverse complement strand
GGCCCGTCACCGGTCCCGGCCGCCGCCGACCCGACTACCGGGTTCGCGGATCGACCGGAGACTGCCCGTGCCGGCCTGGACCGCCGGCGGCGAGCAGCAGCCGGGCGTCCGGCGCGGGCGTCACCCGTCCGCCGGCGATCGCCTCGTACCGGTCGTCGGCGCCGCCGACGGTGGGCACGACCAGGACGCCGTAGCAGCCGTCCGTCGCGGCGGTGCCGAACCGCAACGCCACCCGGGTCCCGGCGGGGACCGGTCGACGCAGGTGGAGCGTGACCGAGCGCGGCGCCCAGCTCACGTCGCCCGGACGGAACGTCCACCGCTGCCGCCCGTGCGGCGTCGACAGCCGCACCGTGAGGTTCCCGTCCACCGCGGTCGGCGGCTGTACGGACGGGAACAGCATCCCGCTCGTCAGGTACGCCCGCTGGAACACCGGGACGCGCAGCACGCGCAGGTCGCGCCGTACGGTCCAGTCCTGCTCGATCTCGCCGGTCGCGGTGACCCGGCAGTCCGGTTGGTACACCGCGGCCGGTCCGGCCGGTGCGGGCGCGGACGGGGCGAGCGGGAGGTGGGTCGCGGTCCCGCAGCCGACCGGTCGGATGCCGCCGTCGTCGTCGAAGCGCAGCGGCGCCCAGTACCGTCCGGCGACGGCCTGGTTCCAGTCGCCGTGCCGGGCCCGGTCGGGTAGCCGCGGGTCGGCGTCGCCGGGGCTGGACCGGTACAGGTCGATCATCTCGACCGGCACCGGCCCGTGCGCGGAGGGCAGCACGGACACGCCCTGCGCGGTGCCGCCGCAGGAGTCGCCGGTCAGGACGGTCGGCGTGCCGTCGCCGTTCAGTTCCCGCCACGGGCCGGTCGGCGAGTCGGCGCGCAGGTACTCCAGGGCGGCCGGGCCGAAGTACTTCGCCTCCGCGGCCACCGTCATGTACCAGTACCGGCCGTGCGGGAAGACCTGCACGTTCGACGAGACCGAGTGCCCGAGCAGGGTGCCCTCGCCGCTCGGGCCGGCGCGGTCGGCGTCGAGCCGTTCCACCCACACCTCGGCCGGCTGGAGCCCGCCGCCGTCCTTCGTCTCGTACATGTACGCGGTGCCGTCCCGCGCCACGGCGATGCTGTACGCGTCGCCGTCGTCGTGCAGCAGGCCTGGGTCGTGCAGGTCCCGCCACGGCCCGGCCGGTGACGACGACTCCGCCAGCCAGCGGCTGCTCGGGATGTCGTCGCCGTGGTTGCCGCCGTTGTCGGACGAGAAGTACAGCAGGTACCGGTGCAGCCGGGGGCTGAAGAGGACCTTCGGGAACGCGCAGTACGAGGCGCACACCGCCCGGACCCGCGCGTCCCGGTACTCGCCGACCCGGTGCCAGTGGGTCAGGTCGGCGGACCGGTACGTCACGAAGCCGCAGAACGGCGCGTCGTCCGACAGGTCGACGTGCGTGCCGCAGCCGTACTCCGTGCCGTACAGGTAGTAGCTGCCCCCGAAGTACGCCAGGTACTGGCCCTCGTGCGCGTCCAGCGCGTCGCCGTGGTCGTCGACGGGTGCGCCGAGGGTGCCGTGCAGCGCCGGCAGGTCCGGCGACGGGGGCAGCCCGTCGTCGCCGTCGAGCAGGTCCGGCACGAAGGCGGGTACGGTCGCCGCCCGGTTCCGGTCCGCCCCGGTGCCGCCCGTGCCGTTGCCGTTTGCCTGGCCGGCGTGGTCCGGCCGGCCGGTGGAGTAC
>JBAUUM010000445.1:0-2445 GCA_049582705.1 Actinocatenispora sp. | reverse complement strand
GAGTTCCAGGGGATCTGGGGTGCCATCGGCGGCAGCGCCGCACCGGCCGCCGCCGCCACCGGCGCGGTACTGCACCGGTGGCGGCTCGACCCGGCCACCGGCGCGGTCACCGAGACCCGGCTCGACGACCGGGCCGTGGAGTTTCCGACCATCAACGACGACCTGACCGGCCGGCCCAGCCGCTACCGGTACGCGGTCGGCGACACCACGGTGGTCAAGTACGACGTACGCACCGGGATCAGCACGGCCCGCGAACTCGACGGGACCCCGGGCGAGATGACCTTCGTGCCGGCCGCCGACGGCCGGGCGGAGGACGACGGCTGGCTGCTGTCCATCGTCACCGACGAGCAGGCCCGCGGCTCGGAACTGGTCGTACTCGGTGCCCGGGACCTGGACCGGGTGGCCTCGGTACGGCTGCCGCGGCGGGTGCCGGACGGATTCCACGGCACCTGGCTGCCGGACGACTGAGGCACGGGGCCGGGTCGCGCGGTCGGGTGTGCCACGGGGGCGACCCGGCCGCGCGGTGCCGGAGGTAGCGGCGGCGCGATCGGTGCGGTGGCGCAGCCCGGTGCGGTGGCGTGGTCAGACGCAGGTGACGACGGCGACCGACTCCGGCGGCAGCGTGATCTCGCCGCGGGCGAACACGAAGCCCTGGTCGCTGGCCAGCGGCACGTCGACCGGGGCGGCGTCCAGCGGCACCGTCCGCCGCTCGGCCGCGAGGTTCACCACCACCCGGTACCGTCCACGGTGGACACGGAGCCAGTCGTCGCCGTGCTCGACCCGGACCCGGTCCAGCCTCGGGTCGGTCAGCTCCGGCAGCCGCCGCCGCAGCGCGATCAGCTTGCGGTAGAAGGCGAACATGTCGGCGTGGTCGGGCTGGTCCAGCTCGGACCAGTCCAGGACGGACCGCCGGAAGGTGTCCGGATCCTGCGGGTCCGGCACCGCGCCCGGCGGCCAGCCGTGCGCGGCGAACTCCTCGCGCCGGCCCTCGGCCACGATCCTCGCCAGTTCCGGCTCGGGGTGGCTGGTGAAGAACTGCCACGGCGTGCCCGCGGCCCATTCCTCGCCCATGAACAGCATCGGCGTGAACGGTGAGGTCAGCATCAGCGCCGCGCCGATCTTGCAGCGGCCCGCCGACAGGGTGGCGCCGATCCGGTCGCCGGTGGCGCGGTTGCCGATCTGGTCGTGGTCCTGGAGGAACGCGACGAATCGGTGCCCCGGGGTCCGCTGCCGGTCCACCGGCCGGCCGTGCCGTCGACCGCGGAAGCTGGAGTACGTCCCGTCGTGGAAGAACGCGCCGGTGAGTACCTTCGCCACGCCCGCCGGGGCGCCGAAGTCGACGTAGTAGCCCTGCCGTTCGCCGGTGAGCCAGGCGTGCACGCAGTGGTGCACGTCGTCGTCCCACTGCGCGGCGAGGCCGTACCCACCGGACTGCCGGGGCGTGACGAGCCGGGGATCGTTCAGGTCCGACTCGGCGATCAGCGACAGCGGGCGCCGTACCCGGGTCGCCAGCGCGTCGACCTCGGTGGCCAGCTCCTCCAGCAGGTGTACCGCGCGGGAGTCCCGCAGCGCGTGCACGGCGTCCAACCGCAGCGCGTCCACGTGGTAGTCGCGCAACCAGCTCAGCGCACTGTCCACGATGTACCCGCGCACGACGTCGGAGCCGGGACCGTCCAGGTTGAGCAGCTCACCCCAGGTGTTGCGGTCGGCCCGCAGGTACGGACCGAACTGCGGCAGGTAGTTGCCGGACGGGCCCAGATGGTTGTGCACCACGTCCAGTACGACGCCGAGACCGCGCCGGTGGCAGGCGTCCACGAAACGCTTCAGCGCGTCCGGCCCGCCGTACGGTTCGTGCACCGCGTACCAGCAGACCCCGTCGTACCCCCAGCCGTTCGTGCCGTTGAACCCGTTGACCGGCAGCAGTTCGACCATGTCGACGCCGAGGCGGACCAGGTGGTCGAGCCGGCCGATGGCGCCGTCCAGCGTGCCCTCCGGCGTGAACGTGCCGACGTGCAGCTCGTACAGCACGCTGCCGGGCAGCGCCCGCCCGGTCCAGTCCGCGTCGCCCCAGCGGTACGCCTCCTGGTCGTAGCGGCGGGACGCCCCGTGCACCCCGTACGGCTGCCAGCGGGACCGTGGATCGGGCAGGGGGGTGTCGGAATCGCCGAGCAGGTAGGCGTAGTCGGTGCCCGCCGGCGCGGCCGACACCTGTGCCCGCCACCAGCCGTCCTCGCCGGTCATCTCGACCATCGTGGCGTCGGCGTCGGCGTCGGTGTCGGCGGCGTCGGATGTCGCGGCGTCGGGGTCCGGGTCGTCGGTGCTACCGCCGTCGGCCGGCGGACCGAGCCGGAGGCGCACCCGGTGCGCCGTCGGCGCCCACACCTCGAACTGCGTCACGTCCCGCTCCCGTCCCGTCGGCGCACCCCGGTCCATCATCCCGTGCCC
>JBAUUM010000444.1:0-2605 GCA_049582705.1 Actinocatenispora sp. | reverse complement strand
CCGCTGCACGGCGGCGATCCGCTCGGCGGCGCCGGGGCCGAGCAGGGCCGGTGCGGCCCGACGGAGCAGGGCCAGGTAGCCGACCCCGGCACCGACGACCAGCGCGACGAGCACCAGCGCGGCGAGTACGGTCCAGGATCCGGCCCAGCCGTCCGGCACGGTCGGTGAGGCGCCGTAGAAGGTGGCGTCGTCGCCGCCACCACCGAGCCAGATCGCCGGCAACGCCGCGGCGGCGAACAGCGCCTGGAAACCGAGGACCAGGAGGGCGGCGCCGAGAGCGGCGTGCAGCATCGTCCATCCGGCCGAGCGGAGCCGGGCCGGCAGGCCGCCGGCCGTCGTCACCGCCGGCAGCTTCGCGTCCAGCAGCGCGTTGCCGAGCCGGACCGAGACGGTGCGGGAGACGCGGAACAGTCCCGACACGAGGACGAGTACGACCGTCGTGGCGGCGAAGACGCCGAAGCGGGCCGGTTCGGGCACGGCGGCGCTGGCGACGATGCCGAGGGCCGCGGGCAGCAGCCACACGGCGCCGCCGAGGATCGCATGGACCCAGCCCACCAGGTACGGGACGGGACCGGGGAGTGTTCGAGACATGCCGGCCAGTCTGGCAGCGGGCGCCGCCGGGCACCTCCCACCGGGGAGCCATCCGTGGCTGGCTCCCCGGTGCCGGGCACGGTTCGCACCCGGTCGCGATGTGCCCGACCGCGCCGTCGGGAGACGGTGTTCGCCGTCCTGTCCTACGGCGAAGGGAACACCGGTGCGCAACCGGGGAGTACTCGTGTATCTGGGCCTGACCTTCGGCCTGTCGTGGTCCGCGATGGTGGTCGTCGCACGCGGGTTCGGCATGTCGCTGAGCAGCCCGCTGCCGCAGCTGTCGTTCGCGTTCGTACCGGCCGTGGCGGCGGTCGTGGTGCGTCGGTGGGTGACCCGGGAGGGTTTCCGGGACGCCGGTCTCGCGCCCCGGTTCCGCGCCGCCTGGCCGTACTATCTGACCGCCTGGTTCGGGCCGCTCGCCCTGGTCGCGGCGGGCATCGCGGTCGCCGCGGCGCTCGGTCTGTACTCGCCGGACACCGCGTCTCTGGCCCGGTTCGCGCCCGGCGTGCCACCGTGGGCGCTGGTCGCCGCCCTGCTGGTCGTGGCGTTGGTGCTGACCCCGCTGTACTGGGGGGAGGAGTTCGGCTGGACCAGCTACCTGCGGCTGCGGCTCTGCACCGGGCGGCCGTTGCTGGCGACGGTGCTGACCGGGCTGATCTGGGCGGTCTGGCATTTTCCGCTGGCGTTCCTGGGGTACATCGAGTACAGCGACGTGCTGCTCGGCCTGGCGTTGTGGACGACCGGATTCCTGTGCCAGGAGGTCATGCTGACCTGGCTGCGCCTGCGGTCCGGGACGATCTGGACGACGAGCCTCGCGCACGCCGGCAACAACATGGTGCTGTCGCTGCTGGCGAGCATCGTGCTGACCGACGGCGCGGGACTGGACGATCTCGTCGTGATGCCGGTCATGCAGGTGCCGCAGCTCGCGGTCTGCGCCTGGATCCTGCTGTCCGGGCGGTACCGGGGCAGGGCGCCCGAAAGCCCCGCGCCGCCCGGCCGTGTGCGCCCGCGGCCGGGCCGGCGATCAGCGGTAGCCGGTGTCGTCGGCGGGCAGGCCGGGCCGTTCGACCTCGGCGATGTAGCGCCACGCGTCGGGCCGGGTGCCGTCCAGGTCGGTGAAGCCGTACTCCTGGGCGAGCTGCCCGCTGGACAGTGACCGACCGGACCAGCGGGCCACGTCCGGGTCCGCGGCCAGGGCGGCGGCGGCGCGACCCACGAACCGGGGCGACTCGGAGATGCAGAAGTGCGGGGTGCGCTCGGTGCCGTCCCGCCAGTTCTCCTCGGCGACGCCGTAGTGGTCCAGCATCGCCTCGGAGCGCAGCCAACCGGGCGTCAGCGCGACCGCGGTCGCCGCGTGCTCGCGCAGCTCGTACGCCTGGGCCACGGCGAGCCGGATCACCGAGATCTTCGCCAGGTCGTAGTACAGCGACGTGCCGGCGCGGAACTCGATGTTGGCCTCGGCCGTGCCGTCGGTCATCTCGATGACCAGGCCGCCCGGTCGGCGGATGAGCAGCGGCATCGCGTGGTGGCTGGTGATGATGTGGGTGTCCACCGCGCGGTGCAGCTGGGTCAGCCCGGTCTCCAGGGAGTGCTCCCACACCGGCTGACCCCAGCCGATCAGGTGGTCGCCGCCCCACACGTCGTTGACCAGTACGTCCAGCCGGCCCTGCTCGGCGTCGATCCGGGACACCAGGTCGCGTACCTGGTCCGGGTCGCTGTGGTCGACCCGGACCGCGATGCCCCGGCCACCGGCCGCGGTGACCAGGTCGGCGGTCTCCTCGACGGTCTCCGGCCGGTCCACATCGGAGCGCTGCGACCGGGTGGTGCGGCCGGTCGCGTACACGGTGGCGCCGGCCGCCCCCAGCTCCACGGCGATGCCGCGCCCGGCGCCCCGGGTCGCCCCGGCCACCAGCGCGACCTTTCCCCGCAGGGGTTCCCCCCGTGCAGACTCTCCCCGCGGGGACTCCCCGCTCGACGACTTCCCCCGTGACGACGTGGACACGGCGCACCCTCC
>JBAUUM010000443.1:0-5163 GCA_049582705.1 Actinocatenispora sp. | reverse complement strand
GGGCCACGCTGGTCGCCGCGCTGCCCGGCGCGCCGGTGCCGGAACGCTACGCCGCGAACCGCGCCCTGGTGGAGGAGAACCGGACCGCGCTGCGGGAGTGTCGCAGTGAGTTGGCCGGCACCCCGGCGGAACAGCGCAGCGTGGCGAAGAACCGCACGCTCGACGCCGTCAACCAGCGCATCGGCACCCTCAACTCCTTCCTGGCCAGCCGCACCATCGCCACGATCGACCCGGAGACCGGCGAACGCCGCAGCAGCCTGTACGAGCGGCAGTTCCTGGCCTTCGACCCGAGCGGGGCCGGGCAGTGCGCCGAGGTGTTCGGCGACCTGGCCACCGCCCGGCACGTGGCGGTCCTGATCCCGGGTGGGCGCAACGGGCTGGACACGTTCAACGCGCTGGCCATTGACGCCCGCCTGCTGGCCGACACCGCCGGCCCGGAGTGCGCGGTGGTCGCCTGGCTCGGCTACGACTCGGTCGGCGCCGGCACGGCCAGTTCGTCGCAGTCCAACGACACCGTCAACGCCACCCGGGCCCGGGCCGGCGCCTCCGCGCTGCGCCGGTTCCTGGCCGGTCTCGCACCTGCGCTGCCACCGTCGGCGCGGGTGGTCCTGGTCGGGCACGGCTTCGGCACGGTACTGGTGGCCGCCGCGCTGCGGGCCGGTCACCAGCCCGACGGGGTGGTGCTGGTCGGCAGTCCCGGGCTGGGGCCACGGATCCGTACGGTGGCCGACCTGCGGCCGGCGCAGCCGGGCGGCGGCGCCGAGGCGTCGGCGCAGGTCATCACGGCACACGCCGGCGTCCGGTGCTGGGCGCTGCGGGCGCCGGGCGACGCCGTGGCGTACTCCCGCGCGTTCGGGCCGGATCCGGCGGAGTTCGCGGACATCGTCCGGATGGAGACGCAGGGCGGCGCCGAGGTCGTCGGGCACAGCCGGTACTACGCGGTCGGCAGCGAGTCGCTCGACAACCTGGCCAGGGTGGTGTCCGGGCGACTCGACGAGGTCACCGTCACCGACACCACGCTGGACGAGGAACTGATGCTGGTGAGCCTGGACGACCCGGCCTGCGAGGGGCCGCCGCCGGTACCGCCGGCGCCGGTGGTCGTACTGGACGGCGTGCTGGGCACGGTCGGCTCCGTCGGCGACACCCTGGCGGCGTCGCGGGCCGCGAAGGCCGGTGACGCGGAAAGGTCGGCGGGGTCGGGCGATACGGGTGCTGCCGGCGCCGAGCGCCGCTCGCGTCAGCCGCACCAGGCGGACGCGTGAGCGCGCCGCACCGCCCGACGAACTCGTACGCGGCCCGTGACGAACTGCGCGGCATGCTGCTGGTCGCCGCCGTGGCCGCGGTCCCGGACCGTACGCCGGTGATCGTCACCGACCAGGGTCCGCACGGCGCGGGAGTGCTGTGCGACGGCGCCGCGACGACGCTGACCAGCCGCATCCGGGTGGAGATCGGTGAGTCGGCCAGGCTCGGGCCGGAGGCACGGCTCGCCGCGGTGCGCCGACATCTCATCGGCGAGGGCTGGTCGATGGTCCGCAGCGGCAGCACCGACGCGTCCGCCGACCTGGTCGCCGTCCGGCACGGCTACACCATGACGGTCGTCAAGCTGGCCAACGAGCGCCGCGTCATCCTCACCGGGGAGACCCCACCCCTGCCGGTCTGAGCCGCGGCGACCGCCCGAGGCGCGGTCGTCAGTCCGGGCGTACGACGCTGAGGCAGAACGGGTGCCCCACGGGGTCGAGCATCACCCGCCACCGGTCCGGCGCGGGTTGGTGGGCGGCCTCGGTGGCACCCAGCGCGATCGCCGCGGCAACGTCGGCGTCGAGGTCCTCGGCCGCGAGGTCGAGGTGCATCTGCTGGCGCTGGGGTCCGTGCGGCCACTCCGGCGGGGTGTAGTCGTCGACCCGCATCAGGGTCAGCATCGGACCGGCGCCCGACAGGCAGACGACCGACCGGTCCGGCGTCGCGAAGGCCTCGTCGAGCCCGAGCATCTGCTGGTAGAACGGGGCGAGGGCGTCCGGGTCGGGGCAGTCGATCGAGATGGACGCGAGCGGGGCGACACGGTCAACCATGCCGGAGACACTAGCCGGCCGCACCGACATCCTCGCCCGTGTCGAGGCTGTCCGAAGGGTCCGTGGACGGTCGACGTCGTCAGCGGCAGCGGGCGCGGTGGGCACCGATCGCGAGGCGCCCGGCACCCGACGCCAGGGGGCCGGGCGCCCGACCCCGGCGGCCGATGGCGGGACGCCCGACGGCCGGTCAGTGTCGATCGAGCGCGGCCCGGAGCTGGCCGAGCCATTCGGTACCGAGCCGGAGTCCGTCGGGGAACTCGTCGTCCCGGTCCCAGCGCCACGCCGTGACCATCGCCAGCACGAGCAGCCGGCACTCGCGCAGCAGGTCCCGGTCGACGCCCGGGTAGTACTCGCCGACCTCCTCGGGCGCGTGGGCGAGGTCGAATTCGACGGGCCCACGGCAGCACGTCTCGAAGTCGATGAACAGTGGCCCGTTCCTCGTACTGAGCAGGTTGCCCGGGTGGGGCTCGCCGTGCAGTACCTGCTCGGCGGCGCCGCGCCCGGTGACAGCTCGTCGCAGGGTTCGTAGCGCGTCGCCGAGCAGTTCCCGGTCCGCGTCGGGGAGCGCCGGGGTCGTCTCGGGGCTCGCCACGAGTTGTTGCGCCTCCTCGACCCGGTCCGTGAAGTGCGGAGTGGGAAGGTCGAGCGTGCGCATGCCGGCATGCAGCCGTTCGAGCGCACGGGCGTACCCGGCCGGCGGGATCTCGGGGGGTGTCGCGGGTTCGTAGTAGGTCCACAGCGTGACCACGAAGCCGTCCCGCTCGTGCACGCGTGGCTCCGCCGGGGGTACGAGGCCGGCCACCGGGCTGCCGACCACGGCGAGCCGCCGGGCGAGGTCGATCTCGAACTGCGCGGCCTGATGCGCCACGGGTGCCACCCGGGCCAGGACGTCGCACGGCCGCAGCCGCAGCGTGAGCTTGTTCGAGTCGTGCAGGACGACGGTGTCGTCGACCCTCAGGCCGAGCGCGGTGGCGGTGGCGACGGCCGCGGCCACCGCCCGCGGAGCCTCTGATGACTGCATCCTCGCCCGTCCCTCTCCCTCGCGCGGCCGACCGTGGTCGGGCGACGTACTCCTGTCGGCCGTCCCGCACCGCGACGCACCCTACGACCCGCCGCCGGGTCTGACGACAGGATTTCCACCGGCACTGCACCGGACGCTGCGGCGCGCCGGTGGCCGGTCACGCCGGGTCGTCCGTCCCGGCCACGCGCCCGGGAGATCCGGGTGCAACCATCGGGGCGGGTCGTGCGCCTGAGCAGATGTGGAGAGTCGAGCAGTGTCGGTGGTGTTGCCCCGGCCCCGTGACTTCGATGACGTGTACGCCAGGCAGTACGCCGTGATGGTACGGCTGGCGTACGTCACGACCGGGTCCCTGCCGGCGGCCGAGGACGTCGTGCAGGAGGCGTTCCTGGAGCTGTACCGGCGGTGGGCCGACGTGCACGAGCCGGGCGCGTACGTCCGACGGGCCGTGGTGAGCAGGTGCACGTCGTGGGTGCGGCGACGTCAGCTCGAACGCCGGCACGGCACCCACCTGGACGCACCGGGCGAGTCCCGGTCGGCGTCACCGGAGTCCGTCGCGGTACGCGCGGCGTTGGCCCGGCTGCGGCCCCGGCACCGGGCCGCCGTGTTCCTGCGGTACTACCTCGACCTGCCCGAGTCCGCGATCGCCGCCGCGCTGGGCTGCCGGCCCGGCACCGTCAAGTCGCTGCTGCACCGCGGCCTCACCGTCCTCCGGGAGCATTTCGATGAGCGCTGACCTGTCATCTCGGATCCGTCAGGGCCTGACGGACGTCTGCGACGAGGCGGGTGCCCCCGCCGACGGCACCGTGGCACCGTTCACCCGGCCGGCGCCCGCCGTGCGTACCCGCCGGGTGTGGCTCGCACCGCTCGCCGCCGCGATGGGTGTGGCCGCGGTCCTCGCCGCGATGGTGCTGGTACCGCACGGGACCGGCGGCGACGTCGCCCCGGTGCCGGGCTCTCCGCACCATGCGCC
The DNA here is from genome assembly GCA_049582705.1 of Actinocatenispora sp. GTDB lineage: Bacteria > Actinomycetota > Actinomycetes > Mycobacteriales > Micromonosporaceae > Actinocatenispora. The sequence goes on along the minus strand of JBAUUM010000443.1, from coordinate 1,103 downwards.
GGCCATCGCCCGGACGCTGCCGGGCGCGAAGGCGTTCGCCGGCCGCGTGGACGATTCGCCGCCCGGCCCGGCATCGATGGTGGTCGACTACATCAACCCGGTGTACGAGGACCTGCACAGTCAGGTACTCGCGGTGGCCAGCGACGGGCACACCTACCGTGAGGTGCCGGACGCCGGAATGCGATCGATCCTGGCACCGGACGGCAACAAGGTGGTGAGCGGTGACGACGGTCGACTGAAACTGATCGACCTGCGTACCGGCGACACGACCAATTTCGAACCGGGCGGCAGCGGCACCGTCACGCCGTCGTCGTACTCGCCGGACGGCCGGCACGTCCTCTACCAACTGGCATCGAATCACTACAACGCCTGTCCATGCAGCACGGTGCTGCTCGACCTGAGAACCGGACACCGGAAGGTGCTGTCGTCGCACGGCGGGCGCGGGGCGGCGTTCTCTCCGGACAGCACACGGATCGCCACCGAGTCTGGTGACGACATCGCCGTCATGGACCTCACCGGGCGCGAGTTGGACCGATTCCCCGCGCACGGAGGCAGGCTGTACAGCGGGCACGCCTGGTCCCCGGACGGGACGCTGCTGGCGCTCTCCTTCGATGACACGCGCCTGCCCTGGAGTCAGCGGCAGAACGCCTGGTACGGCATCCGGTTCCTCGACCTGGCTACGGGAAAGCTACTGCCCGCCAAGATCTCGTTCCACGACAACTTCCCCGACCCGGTGCTGGGCTGGACCGACCCGCGACACGTGGTCATCGGCGACCTCGACCGCGTGGTCGTCCAAGATCTGGACGGGCATATCCAGCGGGTGATCACGGACCCCGTCGGTGGCACCGTCGACGACATGGCGGCAGGTCTGCTGCCGAAGCTGGTCACCGTGGATTCCGGCACACCGGACTACGGCCCGTGGCCGACCTGGCTCGACCGGCTCGTCATCGGCTCGGTCACGATGGTGGTCCTGCTGGTCTTCCTGCTCGTCCGCGTGGTCCTGCGCCGCCGACGCCGCCGGTCGGGCTGAGTCGGGCGCCGGCCGCCGTTCCGGTACGGCCGGCGGCCCGAATTGGGGTGCCGTCGCGGACGAGCCCTGGCAG
>JBAUUM010000442.1:0-4853 GCA_049582705.1 Actinocatenispora sp. | reverse complement strand
GTGCAGGACGGCGTCGGGCAGGGTGCCGGCCAGTACCCGGGGCCGCAGCGGGGTCAGCGCGCGCAGGGCGCGGCGTACCGGTTCGAGCAGCAGGTCCGCGTTGGCGCCGATCGTGCCGCCCAGCGCGACCACGTCCGGGTCGAGTACGGCCGACACCGTGGCGACCACGTGGGCGAGTTGCGCCGCCTCCCGCCGGACGGCGGTCAGCGCCGGTTCGGCGCCGGCGCGGGCCGCGTCGAAGACGTCCCGCGCGGTCAGCGGCGCAGGCATGCCGAGCGCCCGCCCGGTGCGTACCACCGAACGGGCGGACACGGTGTCCTCCAGCACGCCGTGCTCCGTGGCCTCCCCGGCGTCCGGTGGGGTGGCGGTGGGCAGGAAGCCGATCTCGCCGGCTGCGCGGCCGGCGCCGAGGAACAGTCGGCCGTCGGCGACGATGCCCATGCCCAGACCGGCGCCGATCCACAGGTACAGGAAGAGCCGGCTGCCGGCGCCCACCCCGGAGCTGTACTCGGCCAGCGCGGCGAGGTTCGCGTCGTTGTGCAGTTCGACGGCGTCGCCGAGGTCGGCGCGCAGCGTCGCGAGCACGCCGGGCCGGCCCCAGCCGGGCAGGTTGACGGCGTACCGGATGCGGTCCCGGTCGCTGTCGTACACGCCGGGGGTGCCGACGCAGATCCGGTCGATCCGGCCGAGGTCGAGGCCGCCGGCGGCGACGGTGTCGCGGACCGTGTCGATCACCAGTCGGGCGAGCGTGGCGCCGGTGCGGGCCCGGTTCGGTACGTCGCGCCGGTGTACGACGGTCGCGGCGAGGTCGGCGAGCGCGACGCGTAGCGTCCCGGTGCCGATGTCGACGCCGACCACGTGGCCGGCCGTGGGATCGGCCTCGTAGAGCACGGCGACCCGGCCGCGGCCCTCGGGCACGTGGGTGCCGACGGGGCGGACGAGCGCGGCGCGTTCCAGGGTGGCCAGCGCGCTGGACACGGTCGGCTTGGACAGGCCGCTGCGTCGGGCGAGTTGGGCGCGGGAGGTCGGCCCGGCGGTGCGCAGCGCGTCCCACAGTGCCCGTTCGTTGATCCGCCGGGTGCGCCCCGAGTGCCACGGCGTGATGCCGTCGTTGCGGTCGGTGGTCTCGCCCACGTGCGTCCTCGTGTTCGGTACCGGTCCTCTGTCGGGCCGGGTCTCCCGTCGTACCAACGGTTCCGTGGTTCGCGATGCGTCGACCCGACCGGCGGCGGGTTTGCTCGCCGCACCGTGCGGGCAGGGGTGTTGCTGTCCGGTGGTCGGGCCGTTCGGCCACTGTACAGCGGGTTCATCCGGTCGGAGGACAGTCTTGACTATTCAAGTAAGCCTCCTTAACTTGGTCGCCGGTGGGCCGTGCCCGGCCGTGGACGGCCGGCACGCCAGACCCGTCGTCCCACGGAGGAACCCGTGACCGACCGCAGCCCCGCGACCGCCCGACCCGACGGCGACCTGCGCCGCCGCATCGGCGCGTTCCAGGCCACCACGCTCAACATGAGCCAGATGTGCGGTGTGGGGCCGTTCATCACCATCCCCGCCATGGTGGCCGCCTTCGGCGGGCCGCAGGCGGTCATCGGATGGATCGCCGGCGCCGTCCTCGCGCTCGCCGACGGGCTCGTCTGGGCCGAGCTCGGCGCCGCCATGCCCGGCTCCGGCGGCACCTACATCTACCTGCGCGAGGCGTTCCAGTACCGGACCGGGCGGCTCATGCCGTTCCTGTTCGTGTGGACCGCGATGCTGTTCATCCCGCTCATCATGTCCACCGGCGTGGTCGGCTTCGTGCAGTACCTCGGCTACCTGTGGCCGTCGATGAGCGACTGGCAGGGCGACGTGGTCGGGCTGGCCCTCATCGTGCTGATCGTCGTGCTGCTGTGGCGGCGGATCGAGTCGATCGGCAAGCTGACCGTACTGCTCTGGGCCATCATGATCGTCAGCGTCGGCGCGGTCATCGTGGCCGCCTACACGCACTTCCACGCGTCGATGGCGTTCACCTACCCGGCGCACGCGTTCGACCTGACCAGCGGCGGCTTCTGGATCGGCTTCGCCGGCGGCCTGACCATCGGCATCTACGACTACCTCGGCTACAACACCACCTCGTACCTGGCGGCCGAGATCCGCCGGCCCGGCCGCGCCATCCCGCGCTCCATCGGCATCTCCGTGCTCGGCATCATGACCATCTACCTGCTGATGCAGGTCGGCGTGCTGGGTGTCATCAGGTGGCAGGACACGCTCAAGCCGGACTCCGTCGCCGCGCAGTCGGTGGCCTCCGCCGTACTGGAACGCACCTGGGGCGCCGGCGCGGCCGACGTGGTGACCGTGCTGATCCTCGTCACCGCGCTCGCCTCGGTGTTCGTCGGCCTGCTCGGCGGCTCGCGGGTGCCCTACGACGCCGCCCGCGACGGGGTGTTCTTCAAGGTGTACGCGAGACTTCACCCGCGGCACCGGTTCCCGTGGGTCGGCCTGGTGACCATGGGTTTGTTCACCGCGATCGGCTTCATGATCGGCCGGGTCACCGACCTGGCCACCCTGATCCAACTGCTCACCACGGTCATCGTCATCGTGCAGGCGCTGGCCCAGATCGTCGCGCTCAGCGTGCTGCGTCGACGTCAGCCGCGGCTGCACCGGCCGTACCGGATGCTGCTGTACCCGCTGCCGTCCGTCATCGCGTTCGTCGGCTGGGTCGTCATCTACCTGTACGCGGACAAGAACTCGCCCGGGAGGCACCCCATCGAACTGTCGTTGGCCTGGCTGGTCGCCGGTTGTGTGGCGTTCCTGATCTGGGCGCGGGTGGAGAAGGTGTGGCCGTTCGGCCCGAAGGAGGTCCGCGAGGCGTACCTGACCGGCGGCGACCGTGCCGGTTCCGGTGACGACCCTGGCGGGCACGGCGGTCGCGACCTCGAGGCGGAGCCGGTATGAGCGGCCCGCGGACCGACCGCGCGATCTCCCACGAGGGCCCCGCCGCCGGGGAACCCGGGGACACGGGACCCGACGACGGTGTCCTGCTCGGCGTCGACATCGGCGGTACGAAGGTCGCCCTCGCCACCGCCGACCTCGACGGTCACATCCTGGAGCGCGCGCTGCTCGAAACGCTCGCCGAGCGGGGCGCCGATCAGGTCATGGACCGCACGATCGACGCGGCCCGGACGCTGATCGCGAGCGCCGGCGGCCGCTGCCTCGCGGTCGGCACCGCCAGCCCCGGCATCGTGCGCTCCGACGGCAACCTGCTGTCGCCCAACATTCCCGGCTGGGAACGGGTACGGCTCGCCGAACGGTTCCGCATCGACTTGGCCGTGCCGAACGTGGCGGCCGGCAACGACGTGAAGACGGCGGCGATCGCCGAGGTACGGCACGGCGCGCTGCGGGGCGCCGACCCCGCCATCTTCCTCAGCCTGGGCACCGGGGTGGCCGCCGCCATCGTCCACGATGGACAGATCGTGCCCGGGGCGCACGGCGCGGCCGGCGAGTTCGGCTACAACCTGCGCGGCGTCTCCGACCGGTACGGCGCCGCCGACGGGCGGTGTCCGCTGGAGGAGGCCGTCGGTGGTCGCGGCATCATCGAACGGGCCGCCACCGCGCTGGGCACCCGGGTCACCGCTGCGGAACTCTTCGCCCGCACCGATTCCGCCGCCCGCGAGCTCGTCGACGAGATCCTGGACGAGCTGGCGGTACACGTGGCCAACCTGGCCATCGCGGTCGACCCGGACCGGATCGCCGTGGGCGGCGGGCTCACCGCCGACACGGAGCGGATGCTGGGCGCCCTGCAGCGCCGGCTCCGGCAGGCCGTACCGTTCCCGCCCGACCTGGTGACCGCCCGCTACCAGCAGGACGGCGCCCTGGTCGGCGCGCTCACCCTCGCGGCCGACTGCCGTACCGCCCGCCACCCCACCGACGCGTCCTGCTGACCGTTCCCGCGGCTCCGTTCCCCGGCTCCAGGCTCGGCGGCCTCCCGTGCGACGGGCTCCGGGCCTCGCGGCTTCCCGCGTTCCGGGCTTCGTGGCGTATCCGCGTGACGGTCCACGGGGCTCGCACTGTTCTCGTCCGCGTCTCTCGTCCGCGTCCGCGAAGTGGGTCGATGACCGGACAGCCGGCTACGGTTGTGCGTATGGCGGATGCGACGGCACGGTACGACCCGATCGCCGAGTGGTACGTGGAGTTCACCAAGGACTGGGATGCCGAGCCGCAGGCCCTTCTCCCGCAGGAGCTGCGGGGGCAGCGGGTGCTCGATCTGGCGTGTGGCTACGGGACGGCCAGCCGGTGGCTGATGCAGCGTGGTGCGCTTGTCACCGGGGTGGACCTGGCCGACGGTCTGCTCTCCCGCGCGCGCCAGCTCGAATCGGAGCGGCCGCTCGGGGTGCGTTATCTGCACGGCAACGCGACGACCACCGACTGGTGGGACGGCGTGGCCTACGACGGCGTGCTGTGCCACATGGCGCTGATGGACATCGACGACCTGCACGGTGCGCTGGCGACGGCGGCCGGCGTGCTCGACCCGGGCGGCTGGTTCACCTTCTCCATCTTCCATCCCTGCTACCCGGGCGGCCCGGAAAGCTCCTGGTCCGGGCTGTCCAGCTGGCCACCCGACGGTGGCTACGCCCGAGAGGGCTGGTGGAGCACCGGGGGCCAGGGGGTACGTGGTCGCGCCGGCGCGAATCACCGCAGACTCTCGACCTACCTCAACGCGGTCCTGGGCGCCGGTATGGCCATCGAGGAGGTCGCGGAGCGCGGCTCCTCGGTTCCCGTCATCTTCATGGCCCGCTGCCGCAAGCTCTGACCGCTGCCCCGCTGCCCCGCTGCCCCGCTGCCCCGCCGCCCCGCCGCCCCGCCGTCCCGCTGTCCGG
>JBAUUM010000441.1:0-6877 GCA_049582705.1 Actinocatenispora sp. | reverse complement strand
CTTCGGAGCCCCACGACGGGCGCGTCAGTCCGGTGGCGAGCTCAGCTTCTCGGCGGCGGCGGTGCGCTGCTGGGCGGCCCGGATCCGGGGCATGTCCAGCTTCTCGCTCCGGTCGAAGCGGTAGATGCCGTTCTGTTCCTGGTGCACGTCGGTCAGCTGGGTGTAGCAGTAGCCGAACATCCGCGGATCGTCGAGCAGCGCGCCGACCAGGCCCTCGAACCGGGTGTGGAACTCCTCGAAGTCGCGCGGCCGTTGCCCGTACCCCCAGGAGTAGTCCTCGGCGGTGGCGTCCGGGTTCCACCAGATGCCACCGAACTCGCTGCAGAAATACGGCTGGCCCCGGTACGGCTGGGACCACGCCTCACCGCGCTGATCGGTGTTGGTGTACGGCCGTCCCTCGGCGAGCCCGGCCATCGCGGCGGCGAACCGCTCGGGGTCCTGCTCGTAGTTGTGCGAGTCGTAGATGTCGGTCTCGGGCACCCGGTGCGAGTAGCCGGAGGCGTCCAGTACGGGGCGGCTGGTGTCCATCGCCTTCGTGGCCAGGAACATCGCCCGGGTCACGTCGTCGAGCACGGTGATCTGGTCGGTGATCTGCTGCCGGGTCTCGTTGAGCGGGCACCAACCCACGATCGACGGGTGCGAGTAGTCGCGCTCCAGCGCCTCCAGCCACTGCGTGACGTAGCTGGCGTCCGGCCGCTGGTTGTCGCCGACCGGGCCGTAGCCGTTGCAGCCCCAGTCGCCGAACTCGCCCCAGACCAGGTAGCCGAGCCGGTCGGCGTGGTAGAGGAAGCGCTCCTCGAACACCTTCTGGTGCAGCCGCGCGCCGTTGAACCCGGCCTCCAGCGACAGCTCGATGTCGCGGACCAGTGCCTCGTCGTCCGGGGCGGTGAGTACGCCGTCGGGGTAGAAACCCTGGTCCAGGACGAGACGCTGGAAGACCGGCGCGCCGTTGATCCGGACGGCCGTGCCGTCCAGCGTCACCGACCGCAGACCGGCGTAGCTCTCCGCGCTGTCCGCGACGGCGTTGTGCGGGTCGACCAGTTCGAGGCGCAGCGAGTACAGGAACGGGTCGCCCGCGCTCCAGAGCCGGCGGCGCTCGGCGGGCACCGTCAGTACCACCCGGGGGGTGAGGTCCAGCATGGACGCCCGGACGGTGGTGATCTCGCCCTGCTCGTCGGACAGGATGGCCCGTACCTGGTAGCCGGGACGGTTGGCCGAGACCGGCAGCTCCACGTGGAAGCAGCTGTTGGCCAGGTCCGGCGTGATCCGCGGCCGGCGCAGGTGCACCGGGGGCACCGGTTCCAGCCACACCGTCTGCCAGATGCCGGTGGTCCGGGTGTAGTCGCAGTCGTGGTTGGCGTAACGGGTCGACTGCTTGCCCCGGGCCTGCGGGCCGGTACGCGGGTCCCGGGCCCGCACGACGATCGTGGCGGTCGTGCCCGGCTCGGCGACGTCGGTCAGGTCGCAGCTGAACCCGGTGAAGCCGCCCCGGTGCCGGCCGACCTCGGTGCCGTTCACCCAGACCGTCGCGTCCTGGTCGACCGCCTGTAGGTGCAGCAGCACGCGCTGGCCGGTCCACTCCGCCGGGATCGGGACCTCACGGCGGTACCAGACGGCGGTGTGGAAGTCGGTGTCGCCGATGCCGGAAAGCTCCGATTCCGGGCAGAACGGCACGATGATCTCGCCGCCCAGTGGCCTTTCCAGCAGCCCTCGTTCCAGGCCGCTGTCGCCGGGGTCGGTCTCGAACTGCCACGGTCCGTTCAGGTTGAGCCAGGCGGACCGGACGAACTGCGGACGCGGGTATTCCGGTCGGGGGATGTCGGTGGGCACGGCGGCCACTCTCCTCGCAACGGGTCTGTGCCAGACGTCCGGAGTCTATTACATCGTTGTAAACGCGACCCCGCACCGACGTCGCGCACGATCAGCCGGCCGGTCCGCCGCGACGTGTACCGCGCCGGACTGCGGGTACTACCCCCGGGAGCGGTCCCGGCGCGCCGTCCGGACGCCCGCGGTGAGAACGAGACGAGGGAGCCACCCCGATGAGCACACCGACCAACGGCTGGACAATCACGTTGCCCGGCGACGTCGAGCTGCCGCTGCTGGGCTTCGGTACCTGGCAGGCCGTCGGTGACGACGCGTACCGGTCGGTGCAGCACGCGCTGGAGACCGGCTACCGGCACATCGACACCGCGACCGCGTACGGCAACGAGGCGCAGATCGGCAAGGCGCTCGCCGACAGCGGCGTCCCCCGTGACGAGATCTTCCTGACCACCAAGCTGCCGCCCAACAACGCCGGGCGGGAACGCGAGACCATCGAGCGCAGCCTCAGCGCGCTGGGCACCGACCACGTCGACCTCTGGCTCATCCACTGGCCCCCGGACGGCGCCGCCCGTCCCGAGGTGTGGCAACAACTGCTCACCGCGCGCGACGAGGGCCTGGCCCGTGCGGTGGGGGTGAGCAACTACAGCACCGCGCAGCTCGACGAGCTGATCGGGGCCACCGGGACCGCGCCGTCGGTCAACCAGGTCAAGTGGGCGCCCGCCCTGCACGACCCGCAGCGACTGGCCGAGACCCACGAACGCGGGGTCGTACTGGAGGGGTACAGCCCGTTGCGCGCCACCGATCTGGACGGCGCGGCCCTGCGGGACCCGGCCCGGACGCACGGTGTGACGCCCGCGCAGGTGGTACTGCGCTGGCATCTGCAGCACGGCATCGTGGTGATCCCCAAGTCCGTGACACCGGAACGGATCACCCAGAACTTCGACGTGTTCGGCTTCACGCTGACCGACGAGGAGATGGCCGGGATCGACGCGATGGCGCACTCATGAGGTTGCCCCGCCAGCCTTCGGACGGTGCGGCGCCCGGCCTTCGGGCGGCCGTCACCGGTCCGGTGCCGGGACGCAGTCGGCCTGCGCCCCGGCACCGGACGCGGGTCAGATCAGGCCGAGCTGCGTGACGGCGTCGCGTTCCTCGGTGAGTTCACGCACCGAGGCGTCGATCCGCTCGCGGGAGAACTCGTCGATGGACAGGCCCTGCACGATCTCGTACGCCCCGTTGCGGGAGACCACCGGGAACGAGGAGATGAGACCCTCCGGGACCCCGTAGGAGCCGTCCGAGACGACGCCGGCCGACGTCCAGTCGCCCTCGGGGGTGCCGTTGACCCAGTCGTACACGTGGTCGATCGCGGCGTTGGCGGCCGAGGCGGCCGAGGACGCGCCCCGTGCCTCGATGATCGCCGCGCCCCGCTTGGCCACGGTCGGGATGAACGTGTCGGCCAGCCACTCCCGCTCCACCTGGTCGGCGGCGACCGCGCCGTTGACCTCCGCGTGGAACAGGTCCGGGTACTGCGTGGCCGAGTGGTTGCCCCAGATCGTCATCCGGCGGATGCCGGTGACCGGCACCGACAGCTTGCCCGACAGCTGCGACAGCGCCCGGTTGTGGTCCAGCCGGGTCATCGCGGTGAACCGCTCGGCCGGCACGTCGGGTGCGTGTCGTTGCGCGATCAGTGCGTTGGTGTTGGCCGGGTTGCCGACCACCAGCACGCGGACGTCGGCGGCGGCGCCGTCGTTGATCGCCGCGCCCTGCGGCTTGAAGATGCCGCCGTTGGCCTCCAGCAGATCACCGCGCTCCATGCCCTTGCTGCGCGGGCGGGCGCCGACCAGCAGGGCGATGTTGACACCGTCGAACGCCTGCTTCGGGTCGTCGGTGATGTCGATGCCGGCCAGCAGCGGGAACGCGCAGTCGTCCAGCTCCATCGCGGTGCCCTCGGCGGCCTTCACCGCCGGCGGGATCTCCAGCAGACGCAACCGGACGGGGGTGTCACCGCCCAGCAGTTGGCCCGAGGCGATGCGGAACAGCAGGGCGTACCCGATCTGACCGGCCGCCCCGGTCACGGCGACATTGACAGGCGCCTGGGCCATGTGCTCTCACTCCCGTTCGGATGATCTGATGGCTCCTCAGCGCGGATGCTACTCGCCGGTCGGAGGCCGTCCGGGACCACGCCGGCCGCGAGTCGAGAGGGTCACAGCCGCCGGTGGAGGCCGACCTGACGGGCCCTTTTCCACCGTGCCGGACCCAGTCCCGCGATCGTCGCCCCGGCCGGGGCGCGCCGCGCCCGGCACCGCGGTCCGCGACCTCGGCATTCCGTCGGCCGGGTGGCAGACCCGGTGGACAATGGCACCATGCGACTGCCGGTCATGCCACCCGTGCCGCCCATGCTGGCCAAGGCCATCAAGGAGATCCCCGACGGCGAGATGAGCTTCGAGCCGAAATGGGACGGTTTCCGGTCCATCATCTTCCGGGACGGCGACGAGATCGAGATCGGCAGCCGCAACGAGAAGCCGATGACCCGCTACTTCCCCGAACTCGTCGTGGCGTTCGCGGGCAACCTGCCGGAGCGGTGCGTCGTGGACGGCGAGATCATCCTGGTCGGCCCCTCCGGCGACCGGCTCGACTTCGAGCTGCTCGCGCAGCGCATCCATCCCGCGGCCAGCCGGGTGAAGATGCTGTCCGAGACCACGCCGGCCCGGTTCGTCGCGTTCGACCTGCTGGCGCTCGGCGACACCGACTACACGGGGCGCCCGTTCGCCGAGCGGCGCGCCGCGCTCGTCGACGCGCTGTCCTCCGCCCGTCCGCCCGTGCACGTCACCGCCGCCACCACGGACCGCACGCTGGCGCAGCGGTGGTTCCACCAGTTCGAGGGCGCCGGGTTGGACGGCCTGGTCGCCAAACCGCTGGACGGTGCGTACCAGCCGGACAAGCGGACCATGTTCAAGATCAAGCACGAGCGCACCGCGGACTGCGTGGTCGCCGGCTACCGGGTCCACAAGAGCGGCCCGGACCGGATCGGCTCGCTGCTGCTCGGCCTGTACGACGAGGAGGGCACGCTGGCCAGCGTCGGCGTGATCGGCGCCTTCCCGCTCGCCCGGCGCAAGGAACTGTTCGCCGAGATGCAGCCGCTGGTCACCACGTTCGACGAGCATCCGTGGGCGTGGGCCCGGCAGGAGGAGGGCAAGCGCACGCCGCGCAACGCGGAGGGCAGCCGCTGGCAGGCGGGCAAGGACCTGTCCTTCGTGCCGCTGCGCCCGGAGCGCGTGGTCGAGGTCCGCTACGACCACATGGAGGGTGTGCGGTTCCGGCACACCACCCAGTTCGTCCGCTGGCGCCCGGACCGACAGCCGGGCTCCTGCACGTACGCGCAGCTCGAGGAGCCAGTCAAGTTCGACCTCGCCGACGTGCTCGGTCAGAAGTCCGGCTGACCACGTAGCGGGTAACCCTCGGTACCTGTCGACGCGGCCCGCTCGAAGGCGGTCGACGCCCGACCGCATGGTCACTCTGCGTGTCTCAGCAACCTCGTTGGGCGGCGGTTCGTTGGTCCTGCCGACATGCCGTTGACGAGGGGAGCGTCGGGTGTCGGAGTTCGCGCCGGTGAACGACCTGGAGACCCGCATGGCGGCGGCGCTGGCCGTCGATGATCAGGAGAGCTATCTTCGGCTACTCGCGACCGCGGAGCTGGTACTGCCGGCCGACGGGGCCGGCGGAGGCACTGTCTGGCCGACCGTGGTCAGCGACGGGCAGACCTTCGTGGCGGTGTACACCTCGCCCACCGCGATGGAGGTGTCCACCACGGGGCAGTTCCGCAGCAGCCGGACCGTCGGATTCCGTGAGCTGGTCGCCGACTGGCCCGACCCGAGCTGGTCCCTCGTCGTGGACCCCGGCCTGAAACTGGCCGCGAACCTGTCCGCCAGCCTCATCCGGCAGATGGCGGGTGGCGAGTTCACCGCGGTCAGCGCCGAACCCGCGCGGGTCGGCGACGGCCACGGGTACCTTCCCGAGCGCCCCCGCGCCGACCCGGCACCCGCTCTGGAACCGGTCGACATCGACTCCGAGGCCGTGCCGACCGTGATGCAGAAGGTCATCCCGCCCAGCCACGTCTCGTTCTACCTGGACCAGGGGTACGACTGGGTGGCCGGCTACGTGCACCGGTGGCAGGACACCGCGGAGTTGGAGACCGTGCCGGACATGGTCGCCAACCTGGGACTCGGCTACCCGGGCTCGCCCTTCACCCGCGACGACACCGCCCTGTACGTGCTGCGGTGGACGGCGTACCGCGCGGAGCTGTACCGCTCGCCGCTGGGCGACACCGACGAGACCCGGCTCGCCGAGGTCCCCGGCGGGTGGGTGGTCGAGCATCCGCCGTTCACGGGCGACGGCCAGGTGCCGTACTCCCGGCTGGACATTCCCGAGTACAAGATCGACAGCATGCGGCTGCCGCACCAGGCCGAGATGTGGCGGATCAGCGCCGGCGGCGGGCACCGGTTCGTGGCCGTGTACGACGCGGACGAGCAGCGCTGGCTGGTCAACCAGAACCTGGCGGGGGAGGTGTGATGCGCGACGGCTACTACGCGCGCTGGCACGGTGTGGAATACCCGGCGTCGCCGAGCAGCGCGGGCGCCCACCTCTACAGCGAGCACGGCGGCGCCGACGGCTTCGACGAGGTACTACCCGGCCGGTTCCGGCGGGTGGTGTCCTTCGCCGAACTCGACGAGTTCGGCTACCTCACCACCGTCGGCACCTTCCGCGGCGAACCGGTCAAGATCCTCGCCGAGCACGACCAGTGGCTGCGGGTCGAGTACACCGGCGGGCGTTCGCCGCGGGCCGAGCGGCTCGGACTGGACCGCTTCGACCGTGGCGTGTACCAGTCGTGGGTGCCGTACGGCGACGTCGCGGACGTCCGCGAGGTCCGGATCTGACCGGCACGGTGCCGAGCCGGGACGTGCCGGGGCTTACCGGGGCTCGGCCGGCGTCGGGGCGGTCCGTCGGCCACGCGGCGGCCACATGGCGACGTGGCCGGTCCCGACCGGGCCCGGACCGTGAC
>JBAUUM010000440.1:0-3107 GCA_049582705.1 Actinocatenispora sp. | reverse complement strand
GTTGCGGCATCGCGTGCTACCCACCGCAACGGCTAAGCGGAACAACCGACGGTGGGTCGAGCGTCCGGGGACGTCCGGCGGGCGTACGTCGGACGCATCCGGCCGTCCGTACGCGCGGTGGTAGCCGAATCGTCACTGGACCTGAGCGCTCAGCACAGTAAGGTGGGCGCCATGTCGGCGCCATCCAACGTGTGTGGCATGTGCCTCGGATCAGGCGAGGTGTTTCAGGTCCGGTCAGTCGTCGTCGACCGGACCTACCGCACCGTGCAAGGATTCGTCGCCTGCCCGCAGTGCGGGGACCCGGACGGGCCGGTGGCGGTGCGTCCGACAGTGGGTCGACCCCGCCGCAGCATGAGCTGACGGCGGCGCGCCATCGCACGGCCGCGTCCAGCTGGTGGCCGGTTCTCCGACGGCCGGGTCGTCCGGCGGCACCGCACCATCGGACGGGGCCGCCGCCGAGACGGCGGCGACGCACCACCCCGGGTCGCGGTCGGCACGGTGTCGTGGCCAGGCAAGAGTCGCGGACAGGCAACACGGGCCCGATGTGGCGGAAACCTGTCGCGGAAAACCTGTCGCGGAAACCCGTCACAGGAAACCTGCCACGGAAGATCCGTCATGGGAAACGACGAGCGGGTTCCGCGGCGGTGTCGTGCGACCGCCGCGGACCGGAACCGCGGTGGATCAGGGAATGCGGGCCTGGTCGGACAGCATCCGCAGCCCGGTGACCAGGCCGCCGGCCAGGTCGCCGCCGGAGAACGCGGACGTCATCGACAGCGCGGCCAGCGCGCACACCCGGTCCGGCAGCCGCTTCGCGGCCAGCGCACCCGTCACGATCTCGACCACCCGTTGGTTCGGCGAGACGGCGAGCAGCACAGTCGAATCGGGGTCGGGCAGCCGCTCGTGCAGCGCGTTCGCCGCGGCCCGCTGGTCGTTGCCGGTGAGTTCACCAACGTAGACACTGAAGGCGAGTTCGCCGTCCTGGTCCGCGGCGCGCAACGCCTCGTCCAGCCGGACGAGCTGGTTCGCGGTGAACGGGCCGGCCGCGATCCCGTCGTAGAGCGTGCCGTGCGTCTGCGGCGCGGCCACCGGTGAACCGTGGTCGGTGACCTGCGGCTCCACCGGGGCCGGGGTGTCCGCCGAGCCGGTCGCGTGAACCTCACCAACTGCCACTTGCGCCTCCCTTGGCACCGTGCGCCGAACCCGTCCGGGCCGCCGGCGCCGCCTCCAGCGCGCGGGTCTGCGCACCGTCTCCCGCCGTCAGCTGCCCGGCCGGTGCGGGAACGTCGGTCAGGCCGATGACCGGCTCCGGGGAGCCGAGGAACCACACCGGTGCGAAGTCGAACGGGCGACCCGGCCGGTAGCGCCGGCTGCGGGTCGAGGCGGTGCCGTAGACGGCGGCCGCCATCAGCAGGAACACCCCGAGCGGGACCCCGACGAAGACAAGCAGAACTTCCCAGACTGTCACAGCTTCAAGGCTCCTCGCGCGTCAACGGGAACGCGTATCGCGTTTCACGTTAGCGGAGCGCGGGCCACCCCAGATGACGGGGTGCCGGTCCGCCCACCCCGCGACCCGTTCCACGGCGGCCGCGGTCGCGAGCAGGCGCGCGTCGTCACCCAGCGGCGCCGCCAGCATCACTCCGACGGGCAGCCCGTCCGCGGTGCCGTCGACCGGGAGGCTCACCGCGGGCTGCCCGGAGATGTTGTAGACCGAACAGTACGGCGAGAACGCCGTCTGCGCGTCGAAGTCGTCGGACGGGTGCATCGCGGCGAAATGTCCGATCCGGACCGTGGGTCGGGCGAGCGTCGGCGTCAGCACCAGGTCGAAACCGGCCAGCGCCGCGGTCGCCCGGCGTACGGCGTCCTGCAGGCGACCGTGCGCGGCCAGCACGTCGCGGGCGGTGTACCGGCCGCCCTGTTCGCCCAGCCACCGGGTCATCGGGGTCAGGTCCTCGGGCCGTTCGGCGAGCACCCACCCGCCCACCAGGCCCGACTGCACGATCCGGAAGTCGGCCAGCAGCTCCGGCGAGTACGGCCCGGGCACGTCGAGCACCTCGTGGCCGAGCCCGTCGAGCAGCGCGCCGGCGCGCGCACAAGCCCGCAGGCAGTCCGGGTGCGGTCGCACGTCGTACAGGGGCGGGTCGGTGAACCGGGCGATCCGCAGCGGACCCGTGGGCCGACGCAGCGCCGCGAGGTACGACCCCTCGGCGGGGCGCGGCGGCGGCAGGAACGGGTCCCCGGGCACCGGGCCGGCCATCGCGTCGAGCAGCGCCGCCACGTCCGCGACGGTGCGCCCCAGCGGCCCGTTGCTGGCGAACCCGAAGCCGGCACCGCCCGGGCCGTTGGAGACCAGGCCACGGCTCGGCTTGTACCCGACCAGCCCGCACAGCGCGGCCGGCACCCGCAGCGAGCCTCCGCCATCGCTGCCCTGCGCCACCGGTACCAGCCCGGCGGCCACCGCGACGGCGGCCCCACCGGACGAGCCGCCCGGGCTCAGCTCAGTACGCCACGGGTTGCGCGCGGGCGGGTGCAGCCGGTTCTCCGTGTACAGCGTGGTACCGAACTCGCTGGTGGCCGTCTTGCCGAGGCTGATCGTGCCGGCCTCGCGCAGCAACCGGACCACCTCGGCGTCGGTGTCGGGCACGTACTCGGCGAACGGCACCGCCCCGTACGTGGTCCGGACCCCCGCGGTCGCGGTGAGGTCCTTGACCGCCACCGGCACGCCGTGCAGCGGCGCCAGTTCCTCGCCCATCGTGACGGCCACCTCGGCCCGCTTGGCCTGGTCGCGGGCCGTCTCGTCGGTGACGGTCACGAACGCGCCGAGCGCACCGTTGTGCGCCCCGATCCGGGTCAGGTAGTGCTCGACGAGTTCCACCGGCGACAGCTCGCGGCGCCGGATCGCCGCCGCCTGCTGCACCGCGGTCAGCTCATGCGGTTCGGTCACGGCCACACCGTAGCCCTCTCCCGTCGAGGCTCCGTCGGTGCCGAAGCGTGTCCTGACCAGCGGTGACCGGCCCCGGCTCGACGGTCACCACGCCGGGGCCGCCGGGGCGGCCGGGCCCGTGGCGGACCGGCCACCGGGCGGGTCCGGCCACCGGATGGGACCGGCC
>JBAUUM010000439.1:0-3632 GCA_049582705.1 Actinocatenispora sp. | reverse complement strand
CACGCCCGGTGCGCGGTCGGTCGACCGGTCGGCGGACTGACCGCGCCCGGCGCCGACGGTGATCACCCGCCGAAGAGGACCCGGTGCGCGTACAGCGTGTCCAGGTACTCGAAGACCTCGACGATCTTGCTGTCGCGGACCCGGAACAGGACGCTGTAGTCGTTCTCGTACTGTTGGCCGTCCCTGGTGCGGGCACGGCTGGTCCACTGCGCGACGGCCAGTTCCCCGTCGGCGATGATGGCCCCCGGCTCCACCTGCACCGGGACGGTCGGGTCGAGCCGCTCCATCATTCCGGCGAGGAACCCGTCGATGATCTGGTCGGGGCCCGTCCAGGTGCCCGACACGGGCAGGTCGCCGGGCATCGTCCAGGTGGCGTCCGCCGCGAAGCTGGCGCGCAGCGCGTCCACGTCGCCCTTGACCAGGGCCGCGACATAGTCGCTGACCACGGCTCTGGTGTTCGTTGTCTGGGCCATGACTGTCCTTTCTCGACGTTCAGGTCCGGATGGGTACGGCATTGCCGCGGGCGCGGCGGTGCCGCAACAGGTCAGGCACCTCGGCGGTCCCGGTCCACGAGGACCCACCGATGCCCGGTCCGCCGTCGGTCTCGGCGGACCCGGACCACCCACGCCGGCGCGGCGGTGCCAGCCGTCGACCACTGTTCCACCAGTGGTATACGTAGGGAAGTAGGTACCGGAAAGTGCTGTAGGCACCTGGGAGTAACTCATGAGCTCGACGGCCTCCGCGGACGGACGGTTCGACGTCCTCGCCGCCGCCTGTCCCACCCGGCAGGTCATAGACCGGATCGGCGACCGGTGGACACTGCTCGTCCTGTACGCGCTCGGCACCGGAACCCTGCGCTTCTCCGCGCTACGTCACCGCGTCGAGGGGGTCAGCCAGAAGATGCTCACCCAGACGCTGCGCGGGCTCGAACGCGACGGGATCGTTCGACGTCGCGTGTACCCGACCGTCCCGCCGAAGGTCGAGTACAGCCTCACGCCGCTCGGCGAGGAACTCACCGAGGTCATCACCGGCATCCGCGCCTGGGCCTACCGGCGTATGGACGACATCGCCGCGGCGCGCGAACGGTACGCGACCCGGGCGGACGGTGGGCCCGACGACAGCGTGGGCTGAGCCGGCAATGACCCGGGCCGGCGGGGCGCACGCTCGCCGGCCCGTACGGCTCAGGACGTCCCGGTGGCGCCGAACAGGGCCGGCAGGGTCGCCGCCCGCGTCTCCCGCAGCTCGGTGAGCGGAACGGAGAAGTGGTGGGCGATCTCCAGCGCGCCGCTCGCCGCATCGGTGATCCCGATGCCCGTCCACGGCACCTCGTGCTCGTCGCACAGCGCGCTGAACGCGGCCTCGTGCCCGCGCGGCACGGACACCACGGCCCGGCCCGCCGACTCCGAGAACAGGAACACGAACGGATCGGTCCCGGTGGCGAACTCCTCCGGTACCAGGATCCGGGCGCCGACGTCGTTGCGCAGGCACGACTCGGTGAGGGTGACCACCACGCCGCCGTCGGACACGTCGTGCGCCGCGGAGACCAGGCCGGCGCCGCCGGCCTGCGCGAGCAGCGCCGCCAGACGCTTCTCGTGCTCGAGGTCGACCGCGGGCGGCCGGCCGCCGAGGTGCTGGTGCACCGTCGCCGCCCACTCCGAACCGGACAGCTCGGCCCGGGTGCGGCCGAGCAGGAACAGGATGTCGCCGTCCGAGGAGAAGCCCATCGGTATCCGCTGCCGGACGTCCTGCAGCAGACCCAGCACGCCCACCACCGGTGTCGGGTTGATGGCGGTCATGCCGGTCTGGTTGTAGAAGCTGACGTTGCCGCCGGTGACGGGAATGCCGAGCTTCTGGCAACCGTCGGCCAGCCCGCGGACCGCCTCGGCGAACTGCCACATGACCTGCGGGTCCTCGGGGCTGCCGAAGTTGAGGCAGTCGGTGACCGCGATCGGCTCCGCGCCGGTGACGGCCACGTTCCGGTACGCCTCGGCCAGCGCGAGCTGCGCGCCGGTGTACGGATCGAGTCGCGTGTACCGTCCGTTGCCGTCGGTGGCGAGGGCGATGCCGAGGTTGCTCTCCTCGGACAGCCGCAGGATCCCGGCGTCCTCCGGCTGCGCCAGCACCGTGTTGCCCAGCACGTACCGGTCGTACTGTTCGGTGACCCAGGTCTTGTCCGCGAGGTTGGGCGCGGCCAGCATCCGCAGCAGCGTCTCGCGCAATTCGTCCGGTGTGGACGGTCGCGGCAGCGTCTCCGCCACGTCCGCGTTGAGCAGCACCCGGTCGCTCGGTTCCCGGATCGGCCGCGAGTACACGGGGCCGTCGTCGGCGAGGCTGGCGGGCGGCGCGTCCACCACGGTCTCACCGTGCCAGCGGATCACCAGGCGGCCGGTGTGGTTCGTCCCCTCGGTGACCACGCCGAGGGCGGTGGCCAGGACGCCCCACTTGTCGCAGACCGACAGCACCTCGGGGAGCTTGTCGGGCTCCACGACCAGCAGCATCCGCTCCTGCGACTCCGAGGCCAGCACCTCGTGCGGGTCCATCGACGCCTCGCGCAGCGCCACCCGCTCCAGGTCGATCAGCATGCCGGTGCCCGCCGCGGCGGCAGTCTCGGACAGCGCACAGGTCAGGCCGGCGCCGCCGAGGTCCTGGATCCCGGCGACGAGGCCGGCGTCGTACAGCTCCAGGCACGACTCGATCAGCAGCTTCTCCATGAACGGGTCGCCGACCTGTACGCTGGGCCGGCGCTGCGCGCTGGTCTCGTCGAACGTGGCGGACGCCAGCACGGACACGCCGCCGATGCCGTCCCGGCCGGTCTTCGCGCCGACCAGTACCACGATGTTGCCGGTGCCGGAGGCCTCCTTGCGCTGCAACCGGTCCACCGGGAGTACGCCCACGGACAGGGCGTTGACCAGCGGGTTTCCCTGGTAGCACGAGTCGAAGACCAGCTCGCCGCCGATGTTGGGCAGGCCGAGGCAGTTGCCGTAGTTGGAGATGCCGGCGACGACGCCGGGCAGTACCCGGGCCGTGTCGGGGTGGTCTGCGGCGCCGAACCGGATCTGGTCCATCACGGCGATCGGCCGCGCGCCCATGGCCAGGATGTCACGCACGATGCCGCCCACGCCGGTCGCGGCGCCCTGGTGCGGCTCCACGTAGCTGGGGTGGTTGTGGCTCTCCACCTTGAACGTGACGGCAAGGTCGTCGGAAACCTGGACCACACCGGCGTTCTCGCCGATGCCGGCCAGCATCCGGTCGCTCTCCGGCTGCTTCCGGCCGAACTGTCGCAAGTGGACCTTGCTCGACTTGTAGGAGCAGTGCTCGCTCCACATGATCGAGTACATCGCCAGTTCCGACCGGGTCGGCCGGCGGGCGAGTATCTTCCGGATCCGCTGGTACTCGTCGTCGGCCAGGCCCAGCTCCCGGTACGGCTGTTCCTCGTCGGGCGTCTCGACGGCCCGCCGTACGGTGTCCAGCGGTGCCGGCGTGCCGGTCCCGGTGCGGTCGCTCGCCGCCGTCGCGTCGTCCGGCGTGGTGTCCGTCCCGGCCGCGCCGACCGGGTTGTCGTTGTCGATCATCGTTCTCCACCCGTGGGGACCGCGGTTGCGGCGCGGCCGCCGGGATGTCCGGCGCCGGCC
>JBAUUM010000438.1:0-6117 GCA_049582705.1 Actinocatenispora sp. | reverse complement strand
CAGCGGGATGCCGGCCGCGCAGCGGCCGGACAGCGGCCGGACAGCGGCCGGTTACGGGCAGGTGCCGGCCGCACACCGGCCTGCGGGCGGGTGCCGGCCGGCTCAGGTCAGGAGTTCGAGCACGGTGGCGTTGGCCATGCCGCCGCCCTCACACATGGTCTGCAGCCCGTAGCGGACATTGCCGGCGCGCAGCTGCGACAGCAGGGTGCACATGATCCGGGCGCCGGAGCCGCCGAGCGGGTGCCCGAGAGCGATCGCCCCACCGCGCGGGTTCAGCCGGTCGGTGGCCGCACCCGTCTCGGCCAGCCACGCCAGCGGCACCGACGCGAACGCCTCGTTGACCTCGAACACGCCGATGTCCTCGACGCCCAGACCGGCCCGGGCGAGTACCTTCGCCGTCGCCGGGATCGGCGCGGTCAGCATCATGACCGGGTCGTCGGCCGCCAGCGCCGTCGCGTGGATCCGGGCCAGCGGCGTCAGCCCCAGCTCACGCGCCCGGTCGCTGCTCGTGATGAGCAGGGCGCCGGAGCCGTCCGAGATCTGCGACGCCGTACCGGCGGTGACCACGCCGTCGGGTCGGAACGGTGTCGGCAGCCCGGCGAGCTTCGCCAGCGTCGTGTCACGCCGGATGCCCTCGTCGGCGGTGAAGCTGTGCGACCCCACGGCGACCGACACCAGCTCGTCGTCGAACGCACCCGCGTCCTGCGCGGCGGCGGCCTTCGCATGGCTCGCCAGGGCGTACTCGTCGAGCTGTGCGCGGGAGAGGCCCCAGCGGGCCGCCATCAGCTCGGCGCCGACGCCCTGGTTGAACGGCAGGGCTCCGTCGGAGATGCCTTCGCGGCCCGCGTACCGCTTGCGCAGCTGGTCACTGAACGGCGAGACCTCCCCTGAGCCGACGGAGGAACCCATCGGCACCCGCGTCATCGACTCGACCCCGCCGGCGACGACGAGGTCGCACTGGCCGCTGACGACGGCGGCCGCGGCGAAGTGCACCGCCTGCTGGCTGGATCCGCACTGCCGGTCGATGCTGGTCGCCGGCACCGACTCGGGCCAGCCCGCGGCGAGTACGGCGTTGCGGCCGACGTTCCAGGACTGCTCGCCGACCTGGCTGACGCAACCCCAGACCACGTCGTCGATCAACGCCGGGTCGACACCGGTCCGCTCGGCGAGCGCGCCGAGCACCCGGGCCGACAGGTCGACCGGATGCACCCCGGCCAGGGCGCACTTGCGGCGTCCGACGGGGGTACGTACCGCTCCCACGATGACCGCGTCGCGCATGTGTTACTCCCCGGTAGCTCTCTCTTCGAGGCTACCTGCCGGGACCCCTGCCGTCCGGCGCTCGACCGGGACGCCCGCCGGGCGGCACACTTGCCGGATGAGCTCCGATCCGCACAACCCGTACGGGGTACGCCCGTCCGCTCCCGATGCCGACACCAGGTGGCAGCAGGACCCGGAGCGGGCGACATCGGACGCCCTCGGGCAACCGCCCCTCCCTCCGACCGGGACGCCCCGGTCCTGGCGGGCACGGGGCGGACTGACCGTTTTCAAGGGGGTCGGCGCGGCGCTGTTCCTCGCGGCGGGGGTCTGGAGCGCGTCGGAGCCGGTCGCTCTCGCCGTCGGGGTGGCCGGCGCCGTCGTACTGGGAGCGCTGGTCGTGCGCGACCTGCTGGCGAGGGTCCGGTTGTCCGCCGATCGCACCGGCGTGACGGTGCTGACCGGTTTCGCCCGGCGGCGGCACCTGCCGTGGTCGGAGGTCGAACGGGTCAGGGTCGACCGGCGCAGCCGGTTCGGCGTGGCGTCCGAACTGGTCGAGATCGACGCGGGCGAGGAGCTCTACCTGTTCAGCGCGAACGAGCTCGGCGAGCCGTGCGACCGGGTCGTCCGGACCCTGGACGCACTGCGCCCCTGACCCGTCCCGGTCAGGTGGTCAGGCTGGCCGTCCGCGCGACCGTCAGCAGGATCAGCACCAGCAGGATGCCGCCCAGCACGCCGAACTGCACCAGCGACCGGTGCTGCCGCGGCGCGTACGCCAGGCCGATCCCGGCAACCGCGCCGGTGACCAGGCCGCCCAGGTGGCCGAGGATCGAGATGTTCGGGACCAGGAACGTGAACGCCAGGTTGATCACGATCAGCACGATCACGCTGGAGCTGGAGAGCCCGAGCCGGCGGTTGACGAAGAACATGGCGGCGAACAGCCCGAACACGGCCGTCGAGGCGCCGCCGGCCAGGCCGCTGCCGAACAGGTAGACCGCGACGTTGCCGCCGATCCCGCTGATCACGTAGAGGGCGAGGAACCGGCCCGGGCCGAGGGACCGCTCCAGGTACCGGCCGAGCACCCACAGCACCCACATGTTCATGGCCAGGTGCAGGATGCTGAAGTGCACGAACATGGCGGTGACCAGCCGCCAGTACTCGCCGCCCGCGACCGCGGCGGGCAGCACCCCGAGCTGGATCTCCAGTTGGGTCACCGCGCCGGCCACGAAGCTGTTGCCCCGGCCGATGGCGGCCGCCGCGCCGCCGCCCACCAGGATCAGGACGTACACGAGCACGTTGGCCGCGATCAGGCTGATCGTGACGACACCCCGACCACCGTGGAGGCCGCCGCCGAACGCGGTCCGCGCCGAGCGCACGGTCCGGGCACCGGCGTTGACACACTCCGGGCACTGGAAGCCGACGGACGCCTCGTTCATGCAGTCCGGACAGATCGGACGGCTGCACCGGGTGCAGCGGACGTACGTCTCGCGCCCGGTGTGGCGGTAGCAGACCGGCACCGGCGGGCTTCCCGTCTGCTGTTCTGTCATGCCGCCTCCTGCTCCGTGCGTACCTGGTGGGCTTCAAGGATGCCGCACCGGGCGACCAGAGTGCGCGGCCGCCCGGTGTGCGATCCCGTCAGGTATCTCACGGTGTCCGTAAGGGGACGGTATGTGCTCGGCGCTATTCCCGGGTGATGTCGATACGCTCGATCACCTGGTCCGTGGCCGGCTTGTCGCCCGCCCCGGTCTTGGTGGTACCGATCGCGTCGACGACCTTCTGCGACGCCGGGTCGTCGACCGCGCCGAAGATGGTGTGCTTGTTGTTCAGCCAGCTCGTGGCGCCCGTGGTGATGAAGAACTGGGAGCCGTTGGTGCCCGGCCCCGAGTTCGCCATCGCCAGCAGGTACGGGCGGTTGAACTGCAGGTCGGGGTGGAACTCGTCCTCGAACTCGTAGCCCGGGCCGCCGAAGCCCTTACCGAGCGGGTCCCCACCCTGGATCATGAAGCCGTCGATCACGCGGTGGAAGATCGTGCCGTTGTACAGCGGGCCGCTGCCCGGCTGCCCGGTCGCCGGGTCGGTCCACTGCTGGGAGCCGTCCGAGAGTCCGACGAAGTTCCGGACCGTCTTCGGCGCGTGGTTCGGAAAGAGTTCCGCCCTGATCGGGCCGGCATTGGTGTGCAATGTGGCGTAGAGCTTCTCGGCCATCGGTCCTCCTTGTTGATGCTCTCGCGTGGTCTTCCGGCCGGTTCCGCTCCTCGCACGCTGCGATCGCCGCGATGCTCACCGGGCCGTCAGGCCACCGTGGTGGCCAATCACGCAATCGTCGCATGCCGGCGTTTGGATAGTGCGGGGGTAGGGCACCAGGCAGGATGGGCAGTACAGATTTCAGGGGGTGGGACAGTGTCGCTGCGTCGACGCGTGACTAAAACGCGTGCACAGCAGTTCGGAGAGGAACTGTCGGACGGGTTGGGTCACCTCCGGTCGGCGGCCGTCATCGCGGCGGAACGCACGGCTGAGGCGGTGGCGCCCCGGGTCGACATGGCGCGGGACAGGCTCGCACCGCGGGTGGACGCTGCCCGGGTTGTCATCGCGCCCCGGGTCGACGCGGCCCGGGACGTCGTGACGCCCAGGGTCGACGCGGCCCGCTCGATGGCGACCAAGTCATGGGGCACGACGGTTGCCGCCGTCGGACCCGTGGTGACGGCCGCCGCGGACAGCGCCCGGCGTGCCACCGCCGAGGCCCGCAAGCAGGCCGGCAAGGCCGAGAAGCGCACCCGCAAGACGCGCAAGGAGGCCCGGAGCAGGGCACGGAACACCGCCCTGGCACTGCGCGGCGAGGAACAGAAGCGCCGCAAGTGGCCCTGGGTACTCGGTGCGCTCAGCCTGGGCATCGCGGCCGGCGCCATCGGCGCCATCGCCTCCCGTCGCTCCACGCCGGAGTGGGAGGAGTACGAGCCGGACCAGCACGAGTTCGCCGCGCCGGGTGGCGCGATGAGCACACAGGGCCCCGCCGGCAGCGCCGCCACCGCGGCGAAGGAGAAGGCCTCCACCGCCGTGCACTCGGTGAAGGAGAAGGCCTCCGGCGCGGTCGATGCCGCGAAGGAGAAGCTGTCCGGCAGCTCCTCCGACAAGTCGGACACGACGAAGTCGAGCAAGTCGACGGGCACCTCGGGCAACCCGGGCGGCACGGCGACCAACTCGCACCATTCGTCGAACGGGCACGGCAAGGCCTGACCGGCCGGCAACGGGTGTCACCGGGTTCCGGTGGCACCCGCTCCGCTGCGCGCCGGGCCCATCCCCGCATCGGTCTGCCCGGACCTTCTCCCCCGTTTCACCCTGCTTCTGTGCAGCGACACACCGGACCGTTCGGCGTGTTCCTGCACGGTTCGGTGACGGGTCCCGTTCTGTGCAGCGACACGCCGATTGAATCGGCGTGTCGCTGCACAGAAATGGGGGGCCGGCCGCCACCCGCCTACGCGGGCGGCACAGCCAGCATCGGGCCGAGTGCCCAACCGGGTGTCGACCCGGACGTCACAGCCAGCCGGAACGGCGGAAGATCCGGTACAGCACCAGGCAGATGATCAGGATGACCACCATCACGACCTCGTAGCTGTACGCCCAGTTCAGCTCCGGCATGTGCTTGAAGTTCATCCCGTACACGCCCGCGACGGCGGTCGGTACCGCCAGAATCGCGGCCCAGGCGGCGATCTTGCGCATGTCGTTGTTCATGTCGACCGACAGCTGGGCCAACCGCGCCTGGAGGATCGAGTTCAGCAGGTCGTCGAACGTGACGACCTGCTCGACGGTGCGGGACAGGTGGTCCGCCACGTCCCGGATGTACCGCCGGATCTCGCTCGGTACGCCCGGCGTCCGGCCGCTGACCAGCGAGTTGAGCGGTCGGGCCAGGGGCACCACGGCCCGCTTGAACTCGACCAGCTCCCGCTTGAGCTGGTAGATCCGCTGGATCCGGCCGCCGCCGGACCGGCCGAAGACGCCGGCCTCGACCACGTCGATGTCCTGCTCGATGGCGGCGGCGACGTCCAGGTAGAGGTCGACGATGCGGTCGACCACGGCGTGGAAGACCGCCCACGGGCCCTGGGCCAGCAGCTCCTGCTTGGCCTCCAGCTCGGACCGGACGGGCGCCAGCCGACAGGCGTCGCCGTGCCGGACGGTGATCACGAAGTGCTGGCTGATGAACATCATCACGTCGCCGGTCTCGACGACCTCGCTGGTCTCGGTCAGCTCCGCGTGCTCGACGTACCGCGCGGTGCGCACCGCCGCGAAGGTGATCTCGCCGTACCGCTCGACCTTGGGTCGCTGGTACGACTTGACCGCGTCCTCGACGGCGAGTTCGTGCAGGCCGAAGGTCTGTGCGATGTCGGCGAACTCGTCGGCGTCGGGCTCGTGCAGCCCGACCCAGACGAACGAGTCCTCCCGCGACCGCGCCTCGGTGAGCGCGTCCCGGTAGTCCCACTGGCCGGGCTGCCGCACGCCGTCGATGTACAGGCCGCAGTCCACGATGGCGCTGTGCCGCGCCCGGGGCGTCCGCGGCGGACTGACGGTGCTGCTCGTGCGGGGTAGGACCTTGGACACGGCACGGACGGGAGCGGTGAAGGCCCGACTCAGTGATCGACCGTTTCCTCGGTGCTGATCTGCCATCGTCCGCCCCCTTCCCGCACGCACGGCAGACAGCGGCCATTCGGGAGGCGCGATGCTGCCGCGGGTTCTTACGTACAGTCTGATAGCCGGCACCGGCCAGCGCGCGCTCAAGCCGTACGGGTCGGCAGGGCACACACGGGTGCCGCCAGCGAACCCATGTTATAGCGAGGCGCCGGGTGGGCCACCGGCTACGGGGGGTTCAGC